>JAJRTB010000112.1 GCA_024278495.1 Deltaproteobacteria bacterium | reverse complement strand
TTGGCATCGCCGCTCAGCAGGCCTTCATAATTTTCATCAATGACCGGTTCAAACCAGCGTTTGACAAAGGCCAGGGCCGCGTCATAGCCGCCGTCAAGAAACAGGGCGCCGACCACCGCCTCATACGCGCAGGACAGGATCGAGGACTTGGCGCGACCGCCCGAGGCGTCCTCGCCATGGCCAAGCTGCAGATAGGCGCCCAGGCCTATTTTGGCAGCCATGTTTGCCAGGCCCGTCTCGTTAACCAGGGCCGAACGGATCCTGGTCAACTTGCCCTCCCGCTTGTCCGGATAACGGGTAAAGAGAATAAAACCGACCGCCAGGTCCAATACGGCATCCCCGAGAAACTCCAGGGTCTCATTATGGCGAACCACCTTCATCCGTTCAAAGGCAAAGGAACTGTGGACCAGGGCCCGCTGCAGCAGGAGTACATCGTTGAACCGGTACCCCAGGGTCTCCTGCAAGATCTCAAGCGCTTCCCGGTTATCCCGGGCCAGGGTTTCTAAAGTTGCCGCCATTCTCTCACGTTTTTATATTCTTGCCGGCTTCGCACAAAACAGCGAATCCGACGAATCAGCATGGTATATTGTTAACCTGTCGTAGCGCCCGCCCGGTGTGCGTAGCGAACCACAGCCCCGTGCATGATACAGCAATGAGTATATTTTCCAAAGGTTTCCCCTTGTCAAATCTGGAAACTTTGGTATACATTGGCCACAATGTATCGAGGGCGACGTAGCCAAGTGGTAAGGCAGAGGTCTGCAAAACCTTTATTCACCGGTTCGAATCCGGTCGTCGCCTCCAGGAAAAATAAGGGTTTACAGGATAAGCGGCTATCTTGTAAACCTTTTTTTATCTCCTTGTATCCGTGGCGCAAGACGGCTGAAAATCCACAAATTGTAGCGCGGCAACTGCCGCCAGAGTTGAGAAGAGCGCATGACCCACAAGACCTGCCCCAAATGTCACCACAAGAGTGATGACCTGATCAACTGTGCGTCCTGCGGCCTCAACTTTGAGGAATACGAAGTCGAAAAGCAGGAAAAACTGCTTGAAATCCACACCCTGATCAGTGAAGGAAGGTACGCGGACGCCAGGGAAATCGCCGAGGAACTGCCCGGGCTGTTTCCCGACAACAAAACAGATTTTGTTCTCCTGCTCTCAAACATCAACCGCGATATCAGCATTGTTCAAAAAAAAGAGCAGGCGCACGCGGCATACGCGAATGGTGATTTTGAGCAGGCCTCTTTTCTCCTGCGCAATATCAAGGCGTTTAACCCCGCCCTCAACGAACAGGTGATCAGCCTGCGGCGCAAGGCGGAACGACAGCTCAGAAACAGGGAAGCCTTTGCCGAAGGGGTGGCCGCGTTCAACGACAATCAATTCGGCACTGCCAGAAAACTGTTCAGACAGGTCCGCGGTTTCCAGAACCAGAGCGAGGTGGATGAATATCTGGTCAAAATCGAGACAGCTGTCAGGACAATTCTCGAAAAAGCCGTCGGTTATATCCGCAACAGGCAGTATAACCTGGCTGAGGAGAAGCTGCGCCGCCTTCGGGATGCGTATCCGGACCTCGGCGAGGAGATTGACCGCTACCTGGAGCTGCTGGACGGGCGCCGGGAGATCAAAAACTCCATAATGGCGGCGGCACGACAGGCAGAGCAGGAGAAGCGGTTTCTGGAGTCAAAGGTTCTCTACACCTTCCTGGAGACGCAGTTTCCGGAATTTTCACCCCTTATCCGGCCGCGCCTTGACAAAATAGGGCCGCAGGCGATCACCAGCCTGGCCGATCTGGCACGGCAAAGCCCCCTGGACGAGAGTGACCTGGGCCTGGACCAGAACTCAGCAGCATTGTCCGGTGGCAAAGCTGAGGCAGAGGACACAAATCGGCTTGTACCGGTTCACGCCGGCCAACCGGCAGGCCCGGATGAATTCTGCCCGCCGGTCACCATTGACGTGGAAGGAGTCGACGACTTTATTTTCTGATCCTGCCCAACCCGGAAGCAGAGAAGTCAGGGGAGGCCCGGACTCTATTCAGCGGAAAGGATTTCCCCGGCATTTTCATCCGTGCCCAGAAAGGCATCCAGGGCATTTTCTTCCTGGGGCCGGGCATGGTACTTGTCCCTGACCCAATAGCCTGTCTTGACCTGACCACCGGCAAAGGTCAACACGCCTTTGCCGTTTTTCCGGTCATTTTTCCAGCCGCCCTCGTAGCGATCACCGTCCGGATCAAAATAGATACCCTGGCCGTGCCGCTTGTCCTTCAACCAATCGCCCTCATAGACCCCGCCGTCGGCATAGGTCATCCGGCCATGGCCTTCCCTGCGGCCTTCAAACCAGTCTCCTTCATAGACGCTGCCGTCCAGATAGGTGTATCTGCCGCGACCATGCTTCTGGTCGTTTTGCCACTCGCCCTCGTAACTGATGCCGTCGGGAAAAGTCAGGCGGCCCCGGCCGTGCATATTGCATCCCACCCATTCCCCCTCGTACTGAATCCCGTTGGGAAAGGTCAGCACGCCGAGCCCCTCCATATTGCCGTTTTTCCATTCACCGGTGTACTTGTTACCGGAGGGAAAGGAGTAGGTGCCCCGGCCGTGCCGCCGGTTATCCCTGAACTCTCCCCGGTACTTGGTCCCGTCCGGAAAAGTAAGGATCCCCTCACCTTCCATGACACCGTGGCGCCATTCACCCACGTATCTGCCGCCGTTTGCGGCGACATAGGTGCCCTGACCGTGCATCTTCCCTTCCACCCAGGCGCCCTCGTACCGTTCACCGTCCGGGTGAATCAAAACCCCCTGGCCGTGCTTTTTCCCTTTTTTCCACTCACCCTCGTAGAGACTCCCGGAAGGGTAATTGTAAACCCCCTGGCCGTGGTACAGGTCATTGCGCCACTCACCTTCATAGGAGGAACCGTCGCTATGATTATACGTGCCCTGACCGTGCCTGGTATCGTCCCGCCACGTACCGGTGTAGACTCCCTGATCCGGGTAGGTGCAGGTGCCCCGGCCGTAACGCACGTTGTCCCGCCACTCACCATCATACACACTGCCGTCAGCAAAGACGCAGGTGCCCCGGCCGTGGCGTTTATCATCACGCCACTCGCCATCGTAACGGGAACCGTCCGCAAACGTTGCCGCCCCGCTGCCGTGTTTCAGGTTTTTCCGCCACTCACCGCTGTACCGGCTGCCATCGGGATAGGTATAGACCCCCCGGCCGTGGCGGAGATTTCCCTGCCACTCACCCTCATACCGGGAGCCGTCCGCATACACCATGATACCCCGGCCGTGACGGCATCCGTCTTGCCACCCGCCCTCGTATCTGGCGCCGCTCGGATACAGACAGGTGCCCCGGCCGTGACGCCGGTTACGGCGCCACTCGCCTCTGTACTGCTCGCCGTCGGGATGGGTATAGGTACCCTGGCCATGGCGCATGTCATCGCGCCACTCGCCTTCATAGCGGCCGCTATCCGGCTGAAAAACACCCTGGCCGTGGCGTTTGTCATCTTGCCACTCACCCTCGTAGACGCCGCCGTCCGGGAAGACACATCTCCCCCGGCCGTGGCGCCTGCCGTCTTGCACATCTCCCTCGTACAGGCCGTTGCCCGGCCGGCCCCCCTCTTCCGTCATGGTCCTGTTACCTTTGTAATTTTACAGTCCCTCCAGATTACAAAGTGTATCCGATTTGGCCGGAAAAATCCAAAGCACAAAAGAAAAAAGCCCGCAAACCGTTACCGGTTGCGGGTTTCAAGGAGCTTGCAGAAAGCTTCCGGACTTAAAAATGGTGCCGAAGGCGAGAGTCGAACTCGCACGGGCGTGGCCCACTACCCCCTCAAGATAGCGTGTCTACCGATTCCACCACTTCGGCACATTTTTTTATAATTTTTTTCCGATTTCAAGGGTTCCTGTGCTTTTTTCTCTCTGCGAAACATTTCTCTTTACTGCTGCTTTGCACCCGGCTCCACCGGCATCTCCTGGGGTACGGCCGCCGGTTCGACCGATTTTTCCGGCTCCGGGATGGTTATCGGTTCAGTGGGCAATTGAACCTGCTGTTGCACAGGAGCCTGTACGTCTTCCATGACCGTACCGGTACTCTTGTTGGCCGCGATATAAGCCAGGGAAATTGAAGTGCCCATGAAGACGATGGCAGCGACTGTCGTGATCTTGTTAAGCAGGGGCACCGGACCCTCAGAGCCGAACAGCGACTGGCTGGAGCCGCCAAAAGAGGCCCCGATATCCGCTCCTTTACCGTGCTGAAGCAGCACGATAGTTATCAGAAACAGGCAGACCAGAACATGGATGATAATCAGTAATGTAGTCATGAAGCAAAATGAATAATCCGGTCAAAGGACTCGGACTTCAGTGCAGCGCCGCCCACGAGCGCTCCGTCTATATCGGGCTCGGCCATAAGGCTGTCGATATTCTCCGGGTTAACCGAGCCACCATACAGT
>JAJRTB010000111.1 GCA_024278495.1 Deltaproteobacteria bacterium | reverse complement strand
TTTGCGGAGGAGGACCCGCGAGATCACGACAAACGGCATCTCTCGATCCTGAAAAAGTTCTGTGAACGTACCTATTCGTATGCCTTGCCCGTCATTACCGAGGCCGCATGGATCCGGGAATATCTGCATGACAATTATAACAGGACCCCCTTCCTGGTCCGTAACGGCATCAGGAAGGACCTGTACCGGGAGCATGGCGACTGCGCGGCGCCCCGGGTTGCAGGCATGCTGCGGGTGCTGGTTGAAGGGCCGGTTGATGTTGCCTACAAGAACGTCCCCCGGTCCGTCGAGCTCTGCCGGCAGGCGGGCGCCGATGAAGTCTGGCTGCTGAGTTCATCGGAGATCAGTGATTTTCCCGGTGTCGACCGGGTTTTTTCACGCGTACCCATCCTCAAGACCCCGGAGATTTACCGCTCCTGCGATGTCCTGGTCAAGCTGAGTTATATCGAGGGGATGTTCGGACCGCCGCTGGAGATGTTCCACTGCGGCGGCACGGCAATCGTTTATAATGTCACCGGCCACGACGAGTACATTGTTCATGACCGGAACAGCCTAGTCGTGGACCGGGATGACGAAGACCAGGTAGTCGCCTGTATCCGGCGGTTGAAAAACGATCCCGGGACCCTGAAACGGCTTCAACGGGGCGCGGCGGCCACGGCCCGCTCCTGGCCGGGCTGGGAAGACTCGTCAGCCGAATTCGACCGGGCGTTGCAGGCCATCTGCAGGCAGGAGAAAACGGCCCGCAGCTACCTGGTGCAACAGTCAGCCAGGCTGCTGGAGGAAAGAAACGCGGCCATGGCCGCCAGGGACCTGGAGCTTTTTGCCGCCCGGGAAAAGCACCGGGGGACTGCCGGGGAGGCCGTTGACAACTTTGTGCAGCTCTACTGGCATAAAGGGGACGGTTTTAATCAGGATGATTGCCAATGGCTTCACTACAAAAGCGGGGCCCGGGTCGATCTCTCATTCGAGGTAGATATCACCGGCTTGCCCTTCTGGCTCCGCATTGATCCCAGCGTCAGGATGGGGTTGATTGAGATTTATGGTCTCAAGATTTTTAATCAGCGCCTTGGCAGGAAAATCATGGGTTTTTCCCGGCCGGCCGATTTCGATGTCTTGTCCGTGGACGGCACCATCTGCCGTCTGCAGCGGGGGGGACCGCCTGTTTACCTGGCCGCCGGCTCCGACCCCCAACTGGTCCTGCCGGCCGTTGAAGAAGGAGAACCGGGCGATACCCTGCGCATAGAGCTTTCCCTGCGGGAAACGGGAATCCGGCAGTTTGTCGATGAATCCTGCCCGGCCAGGCGTTCCCTCGGGCAGCGCCTGGCGGCCGGACTCTCGTCAATCTTCGCTGCCAATGCAAAATAACGTAACCGAGCCGAATTAAACCATGGTCACCCGTATTTTTGTCGTCATTGCCCTTTTTGTCTCCCTGCTCCTTTATTTTGTCTTCGGCACGGGCTGGTACGCGCCGGCCCGGTTGACCATCCAGGGAACGGCGCCGGCCATGCAGGCCGACCTGGAGGTCAAGTGGGATTCCGGCAGTGGTTTCAACTCCTATGAATCAAGGCGCTTTCCCCTCAACACGGTAGCGGCCGACAAGACGGGGATGCACCGGATAACCATTCGCGCCCTTGGCGAGAAAGATCCCGGCTCGCTTAGCACGGCCGTCTAGATCCATGCCGTCTATCTTGACGGCCGCAAGTTCGACCTGGCAAAGATAAGACGGCAGACGATCCTGCGGGACAGGATGGGCTTTCACCTGACGAAAAAGGGAGAGAGTATTCAGTTCACGGCCCGGGCCGAAAAACATATCAGGCTTGAGCTGACCACCAGTTATTATTTCGGCAAGGTGGCAATTACGGTGGACGGGGTCACGACGATACACGATCTCTACACCGCCGGCACCATAACCGAGACCCGCAGCTTTGATTACTGGGTCCTGGGTCCAGGGGGCCGCTTTACCGTGGCCATGAATATGCCCCGCTATGCCGTCAAGCGGTTGGTCATCGTCAACCGCAGCGCCGGCCGGCCGGTTTTCCTCTCCTCGGTCACGCTGAAAAGCGCACGCGCGGTGCAGTCGTTTGCGGTTAACCGTAATGAGCCCCTGTCCCAGGTGTCATTTACGGATATGAATAAAGGCCTGAAGCGGTACCTCTATCCTTCTCAGTTTTTGCTGGAGTTGGGCTTCGCGGCCTTGACGACCTGGATATTGCTCGCCTGTTTTCAGTTCCTGCAACGAAGCGGCGGCTTGGCCGGGGTGTTTACGGCGCAGGGGCGCTCCCTGTTCTGGTTGTTTTTCCTGGGCGCCGTCGCCGGTTACTCCGTCTGGCTGGCTGCCTTCTGGCCGGGTGTCATGTCGGTGGATTCCCTCAAGATATGGCGGGCGGCCATGCTGCCGGGGGGTTTTACCAACGGCCACCCGGTGCTGAATCTCGTCTTTTACATGTACCTCATGCATATCTGGAATAATGTCGCCGTGGTGCCGGTTGCCCAGATCCTGCTCATCTCCCTGCTGGTCGCCGCCTTTTTTTTCGCGCTCCGGCGCCGGGGCGTATCGCTTGTCCTGCTGGTTCCCTGTTACCTGCTCGTTGTCTGCTCTATCCCCGTCGGTCTCTACAACGTGATCCTGTGGAAGGATATCCCGTTCGCCCTGCTGGTGGTGTTCTGGGGCCTGGCCCTGGTCTACCTGTACAATAAGCGCCGGGCCGGGCAGCTCCATCTTTCCCTGCAGGCCAAGGCGGCCCTGTTTCTTCTCTACCTGGCCCCGGTCATGTTTCGCTATAACGGTATCGTTTACCTCGCCGTCATACCCGTTTATATTACGGCACTGAGGCTGGTCAGCCTGAAGAAGGTCCTGGCCGTCATTGTCGTCGGAACCTTGGCGGCGGGCGGTCTGCTGCTGACCATGCACCGGCCGGGCCGGATGTTGCGGTCGCAGTTCATCTACCATAACTCGCTCGGTTATCTGCAGGAGATCTCCAGGACGCCTTTAGACCGGCAGCTGGTCCGGACGGCAAGGGAATATTTCGACATCTTTGATATGAACAAGAAAGGCACGGTCTCGGACCGCTGGCATTATTACCTGCACGACCGTTTCTCCTATGGTTTTCTCAGGCGGGTCGGCTTCAACGACGTCTATCCCTATGTTAAACAGGAGGCGCCGTTTCCCGGCCTGCGGAAGGCCGCCATGCGTCTCTATTGGAAAACCTACGAAAAGCCCTGGTACTACCTGGTTTGGGACCCGCTTTACATGCTGCCGCTTATTCCCCTGTTCATGCTTCTGTTCCGGCGGTTCCCCAACACGGCTCTGTACAGCAGCTTTCTGTTTATCGGCGCTATCGTTCTGGTCTTTCCGCGGATTTTTAACTGGCGGTACTATTATTTTTTCTATTTCGGTCTCTATTTCGTCCTGCCGCTGGCGTTTCTCGATCTGAAACTGCGGCGCGACATGAAGACGCTCGGATAGGTGAATATTATCCATTTTTCCATTATTACACCTAACTATAACGGCGCGGTTTTTCTGGAAGAGACGCTTGAGAGCGTCATCAGCCAGCGCGGTCATGGAGTTGAGCTGGAATATATCGTGGTTGACGGTGACAGCCGCGATCATTCTCATGAAATCCTGTCACGATACCGGGGTGAGATTTCCCGCCTGCTGATTGAACCTGATACCGGCCCGGCCAACGCGATCAACAAGGGGCTGGCCCTGGCCACCGGGGAGATCGTGGCCTGGCTCAACGGCGACGATTGCTACTTTCCCCTGGCCCTGCGGAGGGCGGAAGAATGCTTGGCCCGGAACCAGGCAGCCGCCTTCTGCTTTGGTGCCTGCCCCATTGTTGACGCCGGCTCGGCCGAGATCCGGCAGGGGATAACCCGCTTCAAGGAGTTCTTTTTCCCGCTGTCATCCCGGTTCACTTACCAGTGTATCAATTACATCTCCCAGCCGGCCGTATTTTTTCGCCGCAGCGCCCTGGAACGGGCAGGCGGGTTGCGGGAAGACATGCAGGCGGCCTGGGATTATGAATTCATTCTTAGGCTCTGGCGGCTGGGGGGCGGCGTGCGCATCCCGGGCGGCCCGGTGGCCGCCTTCCGCTGGCACGAGGGTTCCATCAGCGGTCTTCATTTCGGGGCGCAATTCAAGGAAGAATTCCAGGCGGCGGCCCGGGATGCCGGTCGGTTCAGCCCGCAGGCGCTTATTCATTATTTCGTCAGGTGGGGGATCGTGTCCGCTTATTTCGCCATGTCCGGGCTGCGGCGACTGCGGGCCGGGAGAACCGGGGGCGGGACGCCATGAGCGCCGGGCTGCGCGTCGGCGTGAACACGCTGTTCATGGTCCCCGGAGACGTGGGGGGCTCTGAAACCTACCTGCGGCAATCGCTCCGGGCCATGGCCTCGGCCCGCCCGGAGGTTTCGCTGTTGCTCTTTACCAGCCGTGACAATCACAATTTCTTGCGGCAGGAGTATGCCCGGTTCCCGAATGTCAAGTATCAGCGGCTTCATTTCAGGGCGGCCAACAGGCCGCTGCGCATCATCCTGGAGCAGCTCTGGCTGCCGGCGGCCGTTTTGCGCAGCGGCGTCGATGTGCTCTGGTCACCCGGCTATACGGCGCCATTGCTGTCAGCCTGTCCGCAGGCGGTGACCATTCATGATCTGCAGTACAAGAGTCACCCCGACGACCTGAGTTTTCTTGAGCGGCTTACCTTGAACTTCCTGGTCCGGGCGGCCTGCCGCCGATGCAAGGCGGTCATTACCGTATCCGAATTTGCCAGGCAGGAAATTCTGCGCTACGGTTTTGCCCCGGCGGCCAAGGTCTTTGCCGTTCACGAAGGGGTCGCTGAAGATTTTGCCGCCCCGGCCGCCCCGGACCGGCAGGGGCAAAAGAGGGGGCAGGGTGGCTTCCAACCCGGGCGGCAGCCTTATATTCTCTGCGTGGCCCATACCTATCCGCACAAAAATGTCCACCTGCTCGTCGATGCCTTGCGTCTTGCCGGCGGACGGATTCAGCACCACCTGGTCCTGGTCGGCAGCCACAGGCGCGGCGAGGCGGCCTTGGAGGAAAGCCTGGCCCGTTTTGCCGGGTCTGCCGAGAGGTTCCATCGTCTGCAGGGCCTGAGCCGGGCGGAGCTTATCGGTCTGTACAGAGGCGCGGCCTGTTTCGTGCTGCCGTCGGCTTACGAAGGTTTCGGCCTGCCGGTCCTGGAAGCCATGATGGCCGGCACGCCGGTGATCACCACTCGTATGGCCTCAATCCCCGAGGTCGGCGGTCCGCACGCAATTTACCTGGCCGGGATGACCCCGGATGACCTTGCCCGGAGTATCATCCAGGTTCTGCGCATGGAGCCGGCGGCAAGACAGGAGCATGTCCGCCGGGCTCGTCAATGGGCTGCCTCGTTTACCTGGTCCCGGTCGGCCCGGCAGACCTTGGAAATTCTGACTCGTATCGCCCGCCGATAAGAAAAAGTAAGCCGTCACAGGTTAGATGCAAGTCATAGCGCAGAGTTCCACGCCCTGTGATCAGTCACAGAAAACAGTTGCATGATCTCCGGCAATATGGTTTAAGGTTTTTTAACTTTTAATATTTTGTGAAAGTTTAAAATGAACAGGGCGGATGTCATAACGCAGGCCAGGACGAGGCTGGTTGAAACAGGTGGCCGTACCTCCCAGGATCTCGGCCTCGGCCGGATTGTCGGCCAGGTGCTGG
>JAJRTB010000110.1 GCA_024278495.1 Deltaproteobacteria bacterium | reverse complement strand
TTCATTATGCCACAGTTACCATAAATTCCTCTGCTCATCAGCGATTTTCCATGCAGTCTCCGCTTTCGGGCATCCCGCATCATACCGTTGCCGTGTCTGACAGGTCCGCGAACCAGTCAACATAGGCCCTGGCCATACGAGGCCAGCCATAGGGTTCCGTCAACCCGAAAATTTCTTCAAGGCTCAGCGGGTCATGCGCACCAAGAACCTGACCCAGGGCCTTGACAAGTGTGCCGGCAGAATACCGGCAGGATCCGGGAAAAATCTCCCTGTAGGCCAGTCCATCCGGCACAAGGGGGCGGCAGCCGCAGCGCACGGCCTCAAGAACCGCCATCCCAAAAAACTCGTGCAGAGCGGTCGACACCACAAGGGTGCCGCGTTTCAGAAGGCTGAGGTACGCTGTCCTGTCCTCAACATAGCCAAAATGGATAATATGGTCACGCAGCCGCCGGGCCGCCTCCGCGAAAACCCTGGGACGCCGGGCAAAACTCCGGCCCAGGACAATGAGCCGGAAATCGACCCCGGCATCTGAGAGCTCATACAGGGCCTGGAAAAAGGTATCCGGATCCTTGTCGTGTTCCCAACGATGGTTCCAGACGATCACCGGACTCTCCTTGCCCGGGCGGCCGGGCGCGGGATCCATGCTCGAGTACTCCATGCCCGGATAGAGTATGGTGGACTTGCGGCGCAGCTCCCCGAGACGGTCCGTAACGTCCATATCAACCGCCTTCCCGAGATAGTGCTCTACACCGGTCAGAAAGGTGTTCAGATTATAGCCGCTGTTAAACGCCAGGGCGTCGGCAGCCAGGGCCGAGGTAAAATTCAGGGCGGAAAACTGGTAGGTTTGCGGGTCCGGAACCTGGTTGGGGTAGGCAAACTGGTTTTCATGAAAATATACGCCCAAAGGCAGCCGAACACCCGCCTTGCAGAGCAGGGACCTGTAGGTTGCCGCGTCCAGCAGTGATGAACAGAGGGCGCAGTCAAAAGAACCGGTCGCCTCAATCAGCTCAAGGGTCCTGGCCGCCATCCAGGGCGCGGCCAGCTGCATCCGCATCTTCCACTTCCGGGGCGGCAGGGTCAGTTCGACAAAATCATGGCCGAGCGCGTTCCGCAGCCCCTGGAGAAAAACCCGGTGCGAGCCGCCGAAATACGGTTCAACCAGGAGAACGCGCAACTCTTTCTGCCCGGTATTTGCGCCAGAATCCGTCATGATGCCGGAAACCTGAATCCGTGAGCGTTCACCCGTGGTGCAGATGAACGTAATCGGACCATGGGGCTCCAGTGACCTGTGCCCCATGGTCTGAACGCTTTCAGATGCGCCGCGGATGGGCGCTCTGACGGGCGGATCCGGGTGAGAACCCGTCTGGCTGAATGGGTGAACAGATATTTCACTTTTTCAATGTATCAGTTGCCAGAGCCACAAATTTTCGTCACGGATTCACGGGAAAGAAAACTGTTGGCGTAATGCAGTTTACGTTGTACAAAAAAAATTACCAAACTGATCTTTTACGAAATCACTCATTCCCTGGCAAGCACAACTTTAGTTATCCCAATGTCATCGTCCGGACCGCCCCGCGAACTCCTTGACTTTATTGCCGCGTCACCCACGTCGTTTCACGCGGTCGACAATATCAGCGCCCTGCTCGCAGCCAACGGGTTTCAGGAACTTATCCTCTCCCGCAGGTGGAAGATGCCTCTTTCCGGCAGATATTTCATCCGGCTCGACGGATCCCTTATAGCCTTTCTCCTGAACAGCGCCGGAAAAAAAACGCGGCGGCTGCGCATGGCGGGAGCCCATACCGACAGCCCCTGCCTGAAGCTCAAACCCCGGTCCGCCCAGACCAACCACGGCCTGCTCCAGCTCGGAGTGGAACCCTACGGCGGCGCCCTGCTGGAACCCTGGTTTGACCGGGACCTGGCCCTGGCCGGCCGCCTGACCTGGCGTGACCGGGCCGGGGTGCTCCGCACGTCTCTCATCGATTTCAGGCGACCTGTTGCCTTTATACCAAGCCTGGCCATCCACTTGATGAGATCAGCGGAAAAGCGGGAACAACTGAACAAGCAGACAGATCTGGTGCCGGTTACCATGTGCGTGGACAACGACACCCGGCCGGATTTCACGGCCCTGCTGGCCCGGCAACTTACCGGGGAACACGATCTTGAAGTCGAGCCGACCATCCTTGACCACGACCTCTTTCTCTATGACACGACCCCGCCGGCGCCGGTCGGATTTACCAACGACTTTATCGCCGGAGCCCGGCTTGACAACCTTCTCTCCTGCCACTGTCTTATTCGGGCCCTGCTTGATGCCGGCCCGGACAAGGATTGCCTGGTCATTCTCAATGACCACGAAGAGACGGGAAGCCTGAGCACGGATGGTGCCCGGGGACCGTTTTTACAAACCGTGCTGGAACGGATCTTTGCTGACCGCGATACCCGGCTGCGGACCATTGCCCGGTCACTCTTCATCTCGGCGGACAATGCCCACGCGGTGCACCCCAACTTCGCGGACCGCCATGACCAGGCGCACCTGCCCCGGATGAACCTGGGCCCGGTCATCAAGTACAACGCAAACCAGAGATACGCCACCACCTCCCGGACCGCCGCCTTCTTCCGGGAACTCGCCCACCGTTCAAACACGCCGCTCCAGGAATTTGTCATGCGAAGCGACCTGGCCTGCGGCTCAACCATCGGACCGATTACCGCCGGCGAAATCGGCGTCAGGACCCTGGATGTCGGAGTCCCCACCCTGGCCATGCATTCAATCAGGGAACTGGCCGGGACCAGGGATTATGAACATCTCCGGACCATTTTACAATCCTTTTTCGACCTGGCCGATGATGACCGGCTCTGGCAGTCGCTTTGCTGAGCACTCCATTGAAATCATGCACATTTACCGCGACATAACCGACCGTTGCTTTATCAACGCCCCCTTCGACCAACTGCGCGACGACCTGCTTGATCTGTTTCTCGAAAACAGGTTCCGCCCGGAAATCGGCCTGGAAGGAGACTGTCTCTGGAACCGCAGCCGTGAAGAGTTCAGGGCCATGGCCCAAACCCTGCGGGAACATGAGCTGGCCTGTACCCTGCACGCTCCTTTTTTTGACCTGGCGCCGGGCGGGATTGACCCTGTTATCCTGAAGGTTACCCGGGACAAACTGCGCCGCGCCTTTGAGCTTATTGAAGTATTTCAGCCCAGATCAATTGTCTGCCATCTTGGCTACGATGAAAACAAGCACGCGCATAACCTTGACAGATGGCTGGAGACTGCCGTGACCACGTGGCGGGAATTGCTTGCCATTGCCGCCGCCACAGGCACTCCGGTCATGTTTGAAAACACCTATGAAACCGGTCCAGAAATACATGCCCTGCTCTTTGAACGACTCAACGCCCCCGGCCTGGGCTTCTGTCTTGACATGGGCCACCTGAGCGCCTATGCCGGGACCGGATGGCATCCGTGGCTGGATCGCCTCCTGCCCCGGCTTGGCCAACTCCATCTTCATGACAACCGCGGAACAGGAGATGATCATATTGCAATAGGAGCCGGATGTATTGACTTCTGTTCCCTGTTCGATTTTCTCGACAGGAACAACAAAACACCCCTTATTACCCTCGAACCGCACAGCAAAGAGGATCTCTGGCTTTCCCTGAAAAACCTGACCCGGATGAACCTTTTTCCCTGACCCCCTGCCACCCCTTTTCCCGGACTCTTCCCCGGTATCACGGTTATGTTGCCCACCAGGTTGCCCTGGAGAGAGGCGCCAAAATTTTTATATGAAAAACCGCGTCAGCATGCTAGTATCAACCTGAATCCGTGACGAAAATTCGCGGCTTTGGCAACTAACGTATTGAAAAATTGAAATATTTGTTCTCTCATTCAATCAGACGAGTTCTCACTCGACATCGCCCGTCAGAGCGCCCACCCGCGGCCCACCTGAAAGCGATCAAACCATGGGGCATAGGTTACTATAGCCCCATGGCCCGATCACTTTCATCTGCACCACGGGTGAACGCTCACGGATCCAGGATCAAAGCAAAAGCGACACCTATCACCACCCACTCTACTCCCTGAAATTACGATGAAAAGATCCGGAACAACCCGAACATCCCTCCTGCGTTCCTCCCTTGTACTTGCCGTAATCATTCTGCTTGCCGGTTGCGGTTCATCCACGGTTAAGGAACTGGAGCAGAAAAATAATGCCCGTCCCATGAAGGCGCCGGAAATTCTCAAGCTGGTTGACTCAAACACCCTGTTTCTGGAATCGTTCAACGAGAGCACCTATTATTACTTTGACCATTCCGGCAAACTGTTTGGAACCGATATCTACAACAACACGGATTATGGTCAATGGGACGTGACCGACACGGACGAGCTCTGCATGAAGCTGCACTGGTGGTGGTACGGCGATCTTCGCTGCTATCCGGTGCTGACTGACGGTACCCGCTACTACCTTGCAAATTCCGCCGGTGTTCTGACCTTCAAGGCGGCCGTGTACACGGGTGATTATAAAAAACAGTACCGCAACCTCGACAAGAAGAGAAAGAAGAGCTACCGGAGATCCATCAGAAACGAGCAGAAAACTCCTCCTGTGACGCCTCCCGCTGCCCGACCGGAACCGGATATCCGGGAGCCGGAAACCGGGCCGCAGGTCCCGTCAATGCCCAATGACGAACTGAAATCCACTGTTCAATGGATGGCGCGCGATTGCGCGGGCTGCAACCTGGCAGGGGCAAACCTTACAAAGGCCGATCTTGTCGCGGCACAACTTAAAGGCGCGGACCTGGCCGGAGCCGATCTCAGCATGGCCAATCTCAGGCGGGCCGACCTGCAGGACGCGAACCTTGAGGACGCCAACCTGTTCCGGGCCAACCTCCCCGGGGCCAACCTGCAGGGCGCGGACCTGACCGGCGCCAACCTGGAAGGCGCCAACCTGATCAGGGCAAACCTGACCGGCGCGGATATTCACGGCGCAAACTTCAAGGACGCCCTTCTGGAAGGTGTTATCGGCCTGACTCTTCCATGATCCGGCCGGAAGTTTTATCTCTTTCACTTTGCCCCTGAAACAATGACCGAAGAAAACAGCCACGCCCAGTTTGTCCATCTTCACGTCCACTCGCACTACTCAATGCTCGACGGGGCGATACGTATAGACGACCTGCTGGATCGCTGCAAGGAGTACAACATGGGCGCGGTCGCCCTGACCGACCACGGCGCCATGTTCGGGGCCCTGGAATTCTATGAAAAGGCCACCCGGGCCGGGATCAAGCCGCTGGTCGGCTGCGAGTTCTACGTGGCCCAGAACGGCCGTCTCAAAAGGGGCGCCAACACAGGTCACAACTTTCACCTGGTTCTGCTGGCCATGGACCGGACCGGCTACCTGAACCTGATGAAACTCGCCTCGGCCGCCCAGACCGAAGGCTTTTATTACAAACCCCGGATTGACTATGACCTGCTCTATGAGCATAACCAGGGGCTGATCGCCCTCAGCGCCTGCCTGTACGGCGAGGTTGCCTGGCGCCTGACCCATAACGATCCGGACGGCGCCCGCGCAAGAGCCCTTGAGCTCAGGAAAGTCTTTGGAGACCGCCTCTACTTTGAGTTGCAGGAAAACGGGATTGAAAAACAAAAGGTCGCCAACCAGGGCTTGCTTGAACTGGGCCGGGAGCTGGGCATCAAGGTGGTTGCGACCAACGACTGCCATTACCTGCGCAAGGACGAATCGTTCGCCCACGAGGTCCTGCTCTGTATCCAGACCGGCAAGACCATCTCTGATCCCAAACGGTTCAGGTTCTCCACCGACGAACTCTACTTTAAACCGGCGGAGACCATGGCCGAACAGTTCAGCTACTGTCCCGAGGCCCTGACCAATACCCTCGAGGTAGCCGGGCGCTGCAACCTGGAGCTCACCTTTGACACCCACTACTTTCCCAGCTTTCCGGTTCCCAAGGGAGAAACCCTGGACACCCTGTTCGAGCGCAGTTGCGTGGATGGCCTTGACCGCCGTTTTGCCCATATGGAAAAGAACGGCCACCTGACGCCGGAGACAAAAAAGCTCTACCGGGACCGGCTCAGGATGGAAATCGGAGTTATCCAGGAGATGGGCTTTTCCGCCTATTTTCTTATAGTCGCCGACTTTATCACCTGGGCCAAGCAGCAAAATATCCCGGTTGGTCCGGGCCGCGGCTCCGGAGCCGGCAGCCTGGCAGCCTACTGCATGGAGATCACCGACATTGACCCCATACCATTCGGCCTTATCTTTGAACGGTTCCTCAACGTGGAGCGCAAATCCATGCCTGACTTTGACGTGGATTTCTGCAAGGACGGACGGGACAAGGTTATCAGCTACGTCCGCCAGAGGTATGGGGGAGACGATCATGTCGCCCAGATAGTCGCTTTCGGATCCATGAAGGCGCGGGCCGTGATCCGGGATGTGGGCAGGGTCCTTGAAATTCCCCTGCCCGATGTGGACAGGATCGCCAAGCTGGTGCCGGAAGAGTTAAATATCACGTTGCCCAAAGCCATTGAAAAGGAACCACGCCTGCGCGAGGCAATGAAGGATGAAAACATCAAGCAGTTGCTGACCATCGCCCAGACCCTGGAGGGACTGGCTCGCCATCGCACTACCCATGCCGCGGGCGTGGTCATCTCGCCGACTCCCATGGTCGACTTTCTGCCGCTGTGCATCGGCCAGGACAAGGAGGTTTTGACCCAGTTTGACATGAAGTACACCGAGAAAACCGGCCTGATCAAGTTCGATTTTCTCGGCCTCAAGACCCTGACGGTCATAGACCGTGCGTTAAAGCTGATCCGCCAGGACGTCGGCACTGAAATCCGCCTTGATTCCATTCCCCTGGACGATCCCAAGACCTACCGGTTGCTCTGCCGGGCCGACAGCCTGGGCATTTTCCAGCTGGAGAGCGACGGCATGCGGGATCTGCTCAAAAAGATGCAACCCGAGGTCTTTACCGACCTGATCGCCCTGGTCGCGCTCTACCGTCCCGGTCCCATCAAAAGCGGCATGGTCGACACCTTTGTTGACACCAAGCATGGCCGCAGGCCGCCGGAATACCACCTGCCCCAGCTTGAGGAGGTACTCAGGGAAACCTACGGGGTCATTGTCTACCAGGAACAGGTCATGAAAATCGCCAACATCCTGGCCGACTACAGCCTGGGCGATGCCGATATCCTCCGCCGGGCCATGGGTAAAAAGAATCACGAAGTCATGGAGGAGGAGCGCGAAAAGTTCATGGCCGGCGCCAGAAAAAACAAGATTCCCGAAGACAAGGCCACCTATATCTTTGACCTGATGGCCAAGTTTGCCGGATACGGGTTCAACAAGTCCCACAGCGCCGCCTACGCCCTGATCGCCTACCAGACCGCCTACCTGAAGGCCCATTATCCGTCGCAGTACATGGCGGCCCTGCTCTCCTGCGATATGGACAATACCGACAAGGTCGTCAAATACATTAACGAATGCAGGCAGCATGAGATAGAGGTCCTGCCGCCGGATATCAATGAATCGTTCCAGGACTTCACCGTTATCAACGACCGCATCCGTTTCGGTCTGGCCGCGGTGAAGAACGTTGGCGAGGCCGCTCTCAACTCGATCATTGAAGAACGCGGGAAAAACGGTCCCTACACATCGCTGAGTGATTTCTGCGGCCGGATCGATTCGAGCCGGGTCAACCGGAAAGTCATCGAGAGCCTGATCAGGTCGGGAGCCTTCGATTCACTGGGCATCTACCGTTCCCGGCTCATGGCCGCCCTTGACCTTGCCCTAGAGCTGGCCAAGGCAAGCCAGCGTGACCGGCTCAGCGGCCAGATGAGCCTGTTTGGCCTGACCGGAGCGCCGGCAGAGGTCAACCATAACGAAATAGAGTATCCCGACATCCCGGAATGGCCCAAGCTCAAGAAGTTGTCCTATGAAAAGGAGACCCTGGGGTTTTACCTGACCGGCCACCCCCTTGAAGGCGTGACAGACGAGCTGAAAATAATCGCTGACACGGAAATCGCCGGCCTGGAAAAATGCCGCGAGGGGCAGGCCGTCCGTCTCGGGGGGTTGATCATGAGTCACCGGGAGCTGAATTCAAAGAAGGGCGACCGCATGGCATTTGCCGTTCTCAGCGACATGAACAGCAGTGTTGAGGTCATTATCTTCCCCAACACCTTCAGCGAGTGCTCGCACCTGCTCAAAACGGATAAGGCAGTGGTTGTCCTGGGAGAAGTACAGCACGGTGATCGGGGTGCCAAGATCCTGGCCGAATCAATAGATCTGCTGCCGGACGCCCTGGTCAAATACACCAGTGAGATGATCATCAAAATACAGGCAGACAGGACCTCAAGACAGCAGCTCGAGCAACTCAAGGAGCTGTTCTATCACCACCACGGTTCCTGCCCGGTCCGCCTGACCCTGCATTTTGACGGGCGGGGCGAGGTGGACATTGATATCCTCAAGGACCTGAAGATCAAACCGTCACGGGATTTTTTCCGGGACGTTGAACAAACCCTGGGGTACCCCGCCCTGATCATCCGGACGAATACAGCTGAGCTTACCAGCCGCGGCAAAAAAAGCCGTTACGGCAACGCCCGGACCGTGGTCCACTGACCCGGCCCGGTCATCTCACAGGAAGCTGCTCCGGTACGTCTGAAGAAAAGCTACTGATCGGCAATGTGCCTGCCGTTTTTAAAAAAGCCCCGCACGATCCTGCCGTCCGGGTACGTCAGGGTTCCCTGGCCATTTGGCTTGCCCCGTTTGAACTCGCCCGCATACGTTCTACCGTCGGGATACACCAGGGTGCCCTGACCATGCTTTCTGCCGGCCCGCCACTCGCCTTCGTACCGATATCCATCAACCCTGGTAAAGGTCCCAAGCCCATCAAACTCGTTATCCTTCCAGGAACCGGTGTACGTTGACCCGTCAAGATACAAGGTAGTTCCCTGGCCATTGCGTTCGCCGTTTCGCACCTCTCCGGTGTAGCGCTCCCCGGAAGCATAGTTGAAACACCCCTGCCCCTCTGGCACGCCATTGCTGAACTCACCTTCATATTCCGAACCGTCCGAGTAGGTGAAAATCCCCTGTCCGTCGGGCATTCCGTTTTTAAACTCGCCTTCATATTTCTCGCCGAACAGATAGGTTGCCACCCCGTGCCCGTGCGGGACGCCGTCCTTGAATTCACCGGTATAGCGTGAGCCGTCGGGAAATTTCATTGTCTCCACTTTTCCCTTCCCGACAAGGCCGGTGACATCGGTTGTCGCGGGGGCGTCCTTTCGTTCCACCGGCTTAGCGACGGGAGGGGCGACCGGAGCCTTCCTCTGTCCAACGGCCAGAGTTTCCTCGATTTCGAGCTTCATTGCCTGGGGCTCAACAACCTTGCGGGTCAGGATCCGGCCTGGCTGCGCATCAGGGTCGCCCAGCGGACCGCTCCCCCTGGTCCCCCCTCCGGCGGCAAGGGTCTCCTCCACCTCCCGCTTCATACCCTGGGGCTCCACCATGGGGCTTCCAACAACACGCGACTTGACCCCGGACTGTTCATCAGGCTGTATATTCACGGGCAGGGGCACTGCGGAAGCCGCAGGTTCAACCTGTTCCCGGCCCGCGGAAGTTTCTTCGCCCCTGACGGCAACATCTGCCGGCCGTTCTCCGTCCTCATCAGCAACCGCCGGAACGGGTTCCGGCGCGCCCTCAACCGTCCCGGAAGATTCCCGGGGGCTCTCCGTGTTATCCGGGGCGTTCACCAGGGTCCCGGAGCCAGGGCTTTCCCGGACCACGGCGTCCGGATGAAGATCAACAACAGATTCCACCGCCTCCTGCTTCTCAACAGCAATCAAGCGCTGCGCAGCGGCTTCTTCATAGTTCATCCGGCGAGCCAGTCTGCCGTTGCTGAACTCACCCGCGACCTTTCTGCCGCTGTTGTAGAAAAAAATCCCGACGCCATTGGGCCGTCCATCGGCGAATTCCCCCTCGTAGCGGGATCCGTCAGGATAGGTTTCAACGCCCCACCCGTGTCTCTTTCCCTCCCGCCACCCACCGCTGTAGCTGCTCCCGTCGGAATAAACATAGGTACCCTGGCCATGTTTTTCACCGTTTTGCCACTCACCGGTATATTTCTGCCCCAGGTGATAGGTGAAAGTGCCGGTTCCGTTTAAACAATCACCCTCAACACAGGATCCGGACGCAACCGCCGGAATTAACAGCATCAAGGACAACAGCGCAAAAAAAAGACCGTATTGTTTTTTCAAGACAACACCCCTGCAGACAAACGGTTTACTGTATGTCGGTTTCGCACAAAGATGCGACTCCGATGGGTACGCCCCGTAACGTATCTGCTCACGGTAAGCAGTCACAGGCCACCGCGCTTTTGAACGCTCACGGATTCAGGATTACCCCGGAATTGTAACTCGTTGAGTTCTCCACCTCCTTCATAATGCCTTTCAACGTCGCTAAAAGACAAGCAAAAAAAACCGACCACGGTCGACTTTTCTCTTGACCCCGGCGCCGGCCGTGTATAAAGTCGAACGCGGTCAACTTTTTTTTGCAGTTTTATGCGGCACAAGCGCCTGTCGGCGACTTTGTGCGACACGGTCATCAGAAAAAAAACGCAACCATGATCGGAACCAGGGAAAAGAAGAAACTGGCGACCAGGACTGCTATCCTGGAAGCGGCCATGCGCCTCTTTACAGAGAAAGGATACGACAATACCAGTATCAGCGACCTGGCCCGGACAGCGGGTATCGGCAAGGGCACCATCTACACGTACTTCGCCGGCAAGAGTGAAATTCTTCTTGCCTTTTGCGAGCAGCAGCTCGCTTTTGTCTCCCGGGAACTGCGCGACAAATCCGACCCGGACGCATCCCTGCTGCGCCGTCTCCTGGACCTGTTCATGGGAGAATTTCGTTTTATCAGCAAAAATCCCGAGTTCGGCAGGACCATGCTCAGGGAGATGGTGTTTCCAAAGGAGATGACCGTGGAGCGCTCCCGGGAAATTGACGACAAGTATATAGACCTTCTGGTTCCCATGTTCAGGAAGGCCCAGAAGCGTGGAGAGCTCAGAACTGACCTGGAGCTGATTCTGGTGACAGGTCATTTCTACGCGCTGTACATCATGACCGTTTCCGGCTGGTACATGGGCCGGCTCAAAACCGAAGAGGACGTGGCCATGGGTATGGAATTCTTGTTTCAACAGGCGCTTTCAGGCCTGGCGCCGGCACGCGGCGGGGAGATGACTGAACCATGAACAGTGGACCTGAAAAAAAACTGACCGGCCTGACCGGGTTTATCCGGCGGAACCTGCCCCGGACCGGTCTGGTTCTGCTCCTTGTTGTCACAGGTATCCTTGCCCTGGTAATCGGCAGGGAAAAGGAGCGGCTGATCGCGGAAAAGGCCTCGGCCCCGGCGCCTGAGGTACGAGCCGTTAACACGGTCCTGCTCGACCTGCGCCCCGGCCCGATCAAAGATGTCATCAACCTGCCCGGCGTCATTGAACCCTGGCTTCGCCTGGAACTCTCCGCCAGGCTGCACGGCTCAGTCATCGAGGTTCTGGTGACCGAGGGAGACAGGGTCACCACGGGCCAGGTCCTGGCCCGGATTGAACCTGATGAGTACCGGATTGCCGTTGACGCGGCCCGTGCCTCGTTTACCCTGGCAAAGTCCCGGTTTGCGCGGGGAAAGACCATGCTTGAGCAGCGCACCATTCCCCAGGCGGAACTGGACCGGTATCGGGCCGAAATGCTCAGGGCGCAGGCAGCGCTTGAAGATGCCGAACTGAAACTGTCCAGGTGTGAAATCACGTCTCCCATGGACGGCGTCATCCGCCGACTCGACGCCAAGGTAGGTCTTCTGCTCAATATCGGCGACCCGGTGGCCGAGATCCTGGAGATAGATCGGGTCAAGGCGGTGGTCGGCATTCCGGAAACCGATGTGACCGCGGTCCGCGCGATACAGGAGGTTGACCTGACCATCCAGGCGCTGGATAATCTCCGGGTCACCGGCCGCAAATCTTTCCTGGCCACCTCGCCCGAAACAACGGCCCGGCTCTACCGGCTGGAACTGGAGCTTGACAACAGGGACCACGCTATCCTGCCCGGCATGTTTTTCAGGGCCCACGTGGTCAAAAAAAGCGTTGCCGACGGTCTGGCGATCCCTCTCTACAGCGTTATCACAAGAAACAACGAACAGTTTGTTTTTGTGGCCCGGGACAACATTGCCCATAAACAACCCGTGACGCTTGGTATCGTTGAAGGCTGGCTTGTCCAGATTACCGGGGGACTGAAGGCCGGAGACCAGGTGGTGATTGAAGGCCATCGCGACATCGAGGACGGACAACGGATCAACGTCATCCATACCATTACCGATCCAGGTCAGCTCAGGTTATGATTCTCTCGGACACAGCGGTTCGCAAGAGCATCGCGGTGCTCGTTCTGGCGGTTCTGATCCTTGTCTTCGGCACATACTGTTACCGGGCCCTGCCCCGGGAATCGGAACCGGACATCACCATTCCCAACGTCTTTGTCTCAACCTCGTATCGCGGCGTCTCATCCGCTGACATTGAAACGGCCGTCACGGTCAAGATAGAGAAAAAGCTGAAAGGTCTGGACGGACTCAAAAAAATCCAGTCAGTCAGCTCGGAAGGCCTCTCCTCCATCAACATCGAGTTCGTCACCGGCACCGATATTGACCAGGCCCTGCAGGATGTCAAGGACAAGGTGGACGAGGCCATGGGTGAGTTGCCCACTGACCTGGATGAGGACCCATCCGTCTTTGAAGTCAACTTTTCCGAGCTGCCCATCGTGGTCTTTTCCCTGTCAGGTACCTGCGGCCTGCAATGCCTTAAACGGATAGCCGACGACCTGCAGGATGATTTCGAGGCGGTTCCAGGCGTGCTGGAAGTCAGTGTCACCGGCGGTCTGGAGCGGGAGATCCGGGTGGAGGTCTTTCCGGAAAAACTGGCCTATTACGGCCTGACCATCAACTCCCTGGAACATGTGCTGGCCAGCGAAAACAAGAACACCTCCGGCGGTTCCATCCGCCTGGGTGACGGCCGGTTTCTCCTGCGGGTGCCGGGCGAGTTCACCTCGCCGGATGAAATCTACGGACTGGTCATCAAGACCCACAAGGGTGAGCCGGTCTACCTGAAAGACGTGGCCCGGGTCGTGGACGGCTTCAAGGAGGAAACCAGCCGGGCCCGCCTGGACGGGCGCGAAGCGGTCAATATCGCGGTCAGGAAACGTACCGGCGAGGGCATCCTGGCCATTACCGACGCCATTGATGCGATCATTGAGCGCGACCGGTTGACCTGGCCCGATGGAACCGAGATCACCAGGGTCATGGACAAGGCCAGGGATATCCGTAACATGGTGGCTGATCTTGAGAACAACATCCTCTCCGGCCTGGTCCTGGTGGTCCTGGTCATTTTCTTTGCCATGGGGCTGCGCAACGCCGTCCTGGTCAGCATGGCCATTCCCTTTTCCATGCTCCTCTCATTCACCGTCCTCTATCTCATGGGCGTAACCCTCAACATGGTCGTCCTGTTCAGCCTGACCCTGGCGCTCGGCATGCTGGTGGACAACGCCATTGTCATTGTTGAAAATATCTTCCGGTTCATGGAACAGGGCGCCTCGCGCATTGACGCGGCCATGCGGGCGACCTCCGAGGTGGCCTGGCCGGTCATCGGCTCGACCCTCACCACCCTTGCCGCCTTCTCGCCCATGCTGTTCTGGCCCGGAATCATGGGTGAGTTCATGCGTTACCTGCCCCTGACCCTGATCGTCACCCTGACCTCAAGCCTGTTCGTTGCTCTGGTTATCAATCCGGCCCTTGCCTCGCTCTTCATGAAGGTCAAGGGAACGAACACCCTGGCCCGGGCAGACGATCCGCACCCACCGGACACGGCGGAACAGCCGGTCAGGATCAGGGGCCCGGTCCTGACCAACTACACCCGCCTCCTGTCCCATGCCCTGGATCATCCCGTTCTGACTCTATTCTACACTGTTGCCGTCATGATCCTCATGATCCAGGGCTGGCTCCTGGTGGTCGGCCTTGAGCGACCGGTGGAGTTCTTTCCGGAGATCGACCCCAAGGCCATGTATGTTAACGTGGACGTTCCCGAGGGCGCTGATCTTGACTATATCGACCGGATTATGCGAAGAGTAGAGACGGCCGTGTCGGCAAACAGCCCGATGCAGGAATCAGGCGCCGACCATACCAGGCGGCAGTACGCGGAACGTACCAGGACGAGAACGTATACGGACGCCTCCGGCCGAACGTACCAGGGACCAAGCGACCTGGCCAACATCACGGACATTTACACAAAGGCCGTTATCTCTTCCGGGCCCGGCAGCGCTTTTGACCCGAACGCGCCCAACCATGTCGGGGTCAAGTTTCTTGACCTGGAGCAACGCAAGCGCTCCACCCACGCAACAGTGGCCGATATCAGGCAAAGGGTCCGGGACATTCCCGGCGCTAAAATTACCATAGCCATGCAGTAAGAAGGCCCGCCCACAGGCGCGCCCATCAATATTGAGATATCCGGTGACGATTTTACCGTCCTGGGCGGTATCGCCCGGAAGATAAAGAACGTGCTTGCCCAGGTCCCCCACGTCAAGGACGTGCGGGACGATTTCAAGGAAGGCACTCCCTCTGTCCAGGTCGTTGTTGACCGTCAGAAGGCCGCCCTGTTCGGGCTGTCCACCGATATGATCGGCTTTGCCCTCAAGACCGCCTATAACGGCCTGGACGTCTCCACTTTCCGCGAAGGGAATGAAGACTATGACATTACGGTTCAGCTGGGTGATTCGGACCGGCGGGTCACAGATGTTCTGCACGAACTGATGATCCCCACTCCGTCCGGCCTGCAGGTCCCGCTTTCCACCCTGGCCGAAATCCGTTTTGCCGGATCAGTCGGCGACATCACCCGGATCAACAATGAACGCGTGGTCACAGTCAAGGCCAATGTGGATGAAACAAAAATTCCCGGACCCGTTGCCCGGGCACAGGCCGAGAACATGCTCGGGAACATTCCGCTGCCGCCCGGCTACAAGGTCAAATTCACCGGCGAGTTCGAGTTTCAGCAGGAATCAGAGACCTTTCTGACCAAAGCCTTTGTTGTGGCGCTCCTGCTGATCTTCCTGATCCTGGTCTCCATGTTCAACTCGGTGGGCCAGCCCTTTATCATCATGACCTCGGTTATCCTCTCCCTGGGCGGCGCTTTTCTCGGCCTGATGTTCTTTAATCAGCCGTTTGGCATCATCATGACCGGGGTCGGCGTCATCTCCCTGGCAGGGGTCGTGGTCAACAATGCCATTGTCCTGCTCGACTATACCAACAAACTGCAGGAGCGGGGCTATGCCCTTAAAGATGCGGTTATCGCCGGCGGGGCCACCCGGTTGCGGCCGGTCCTCCTGACCGCCGTCACCACCATCCTTGGACTTATTCCCATGGTCACCGGCATCTCCTTTGACTTCCACGTCCTTGCCATTTCCTGGGTCAGCGAATCGAGCCAGTGGTGGCGCTCCATGGCAGTGGTGGTGATTTTCGGTCTGATCGTTGCCACCTTTCTCACCCTGATCGTGGTTCCCACTCTCTACTACCTGCAACAGAAATCCATTCAAGTGATCAGAGGAACCGCATCTTCGCACGGTCACGGATTCAGAAACCTGAGTTGACAAAGCGATCAGGGTCGCTTACTGGTATCTCTACGTACAGCCGGACAGTAAGCGCGCATGGGACAAGGCTGCTCATTTACGCTCATCCCGGCGCTGTCACGCCGCACAGAGTGACGAAAATTATCATTGATGGGTGTCCCCATCCATGGTATCAGGTCAGGCCTGTAGTCGAAGACGGTTGGTCAATTTCCTCCGGGCCGGCCGGCGGGCACCCCGAACGCAAACAAAACAATATCTATCCACCTCTTTCGAACCGATCCGATTAATGGGAAAAACACTACTTATAGCCGAGAAACCCAGCGTCGCCACGGACATTGTCAGGGCTCTGCCCGGAAAGTTCACCCGGACCAAGACCCACTATGAGAGCGACAGACATATTGTTTCGTTTGCCCTGGGCCACCTTGTTTCCATCGCCTACCCGGAAGAGATTGATCCAAAATTCCAGAAATGGTCCCTTGACAACCTGCCCATCCTGCCGGAGGAATTTCCGCTCACCATTCTGCCCAAGACCAGGAGCCAGTTCAACGCCCTGAGCAAACTGATCCGCCGCCGCGATGTTGACACCGTTGTCAACGCCTGTGACGCCGGCCGCGAAGGAGAACTGATCTTCAAGTATATCCTGAAAATGGCCTGGACAAAGTCGGTCGAGAAGAAAAACTTGAAACGCCTCTGGCTCCAGTCCATGACCATGGATGCCATCCGTGATGGTCTTGAACGACTGCGCGACGACAGAGAAATGCAGCCCCTTGAGGACACGGCCCTGTGCCGGTCCCAGTCGGACTGGCTCATCGGCATCAATGCCACCCGCGCCCTGACAAGCTACAACTCCCGCTTCGGCGGTTTCAGGAAGACCCCCTGCGGCCGGGTCCAGACCCCGACCCTCTCCATGATCGTCAGTCGGGAAGATGAACGACGCGGCTTTGTTCCGCAAACCTACTGGGAGATCCATGCAGTCTTTGCCTGTGATACCATAACCTATGACGGTGTCTGGATAGACCCGGAGTTCAAAAAAGACGAGAACTCTCCACATTTCCGCAAAGACAGGATCTGGCAGGAGGAACAGGTCCGGCAGATTGTCGATCACTGCGCCGGCAAGCCCGCCACTGTGCAGGAGACCGGCAAGAAAACGACCCAGGGCTGTCCCCTGCTCTATGACCTTACCTCCCTGCAGCGCGAGGCCAACAGCCGCTTCGGATTTTCCGCCAAAAACACCCTGGCCATTGCCCAGGCCCTGTATGAGCGTCACAAGCTGCTCACCTATCCCAGGACAGACAGCCGCTACCTGCCCGGTGATTACCTGCCCACGGTGAAAAAAGTCTTTACCGCGCAGCAACAGTGGCAATTCGGAAAATTTGCCGGAGAGGCTCTTGCCAGAGGATACCTGAAAAAGAACCCGAAGATCTTTAACGACAAAAAGATCACCGACCACTTTGCCATTATTCCGACCGGTCTCCTGCCAGGCAGCCTCTCCGAAGCGGAAGCCAAGATTTACCAGATGGTCGTCCAGCGTTTTCTGGCCGTCTTTTTTCCCCCGGCGCTCTTCCACAAAACCAGGCGGCTGAGCATTGTTGAGAACGAGACCTTTCTCACGGAGGGAAAAATTCTGGTTGAGCCGGGCTGGAAAGCGGTGTATGGCAGCAGCGCCGATTCCGGCACAGGAGAACTGCGGGCCCTGCCGGATAAAGCGAAGACCATCTGCCGCGAACTGCGCAAAGAGGAAAAGCAGACCAAGCCGCCGCCAAGATTTACCGAAGCCACCCTGCTCAGCGCCATGGAACACTCCGGCAAACTGGTCGACGACGAGGAGCTGGCCGAGGCCATGAAGTAGCGGGGCCTGGGCACACCCGCCACCCGGGCGGCGATCATCGAAAAACTGATCAACGAAAAGTATATCATCCGTGAAAACAGAGAGCTGGCGCCCACCGGCAAGGCCATTGAGCTGCTTTCCCTGCTCCGGGCCATGCGGATAGATCTGCTGGCCTCACCCGAACTGACCGGTGAATGGGAGTACAAACTCAACCAGATACTCAAGGGCGGCATGACCCGGGACCAGTTCATGACCGGAATCAGAGAAACCACAGCCGGTATTGTTGATAAAATCAAGGCATACAGGGACGGCGACAAGACCACGCCTGAAGCATCATTTTCACCTGTTAACGGCGTGCGCTTCCTGGAGACGGCCACCATGTACGTGAGCGAAGACGAATCAGTCCGTATCCGCAAGGTCCTGGGCGGCCGGGTTATGGCCGATGATGAAATCATTGCCCTCATAAACGGCGAGACCATAGGTCCTTTTGCCGATTTCCGTTCCAGGCAGGGTAAACCCTTCAGCGCGTCCCTGGTTCTGAAGGACGGCAAAATCGAATTTATCTTCCCGGACGCGGTTGACAACCTGGATATTGACGCTATCAGAAAGGAGGAGCCCCTTGGCACCTCTCCAACGGACAACACCCCGGTCTTTGAAACGCCTGCGGCCTACATGTCCGCCTCGGCCCTTGAAGGCGACCGGAAAAAGGGCCTGCGGATCAGCAAGGTTATTCTGGGACGAGAAATCAAACCCGATCATGTCCGCCAGCTCCTGCGCGACGGCAAAACAGAGCTGATCACCAGGTTTATTTCCAAACGGAAAAAACCCTTTGACGCGTATCTCCTGCTTGACGACAAGGGTAAGATCAGTTTTGAATTTCCACCGCGCAAAAACAGAAGCAGGGAAAAAAAACAGACCACTGCCAAGAGCTGAAACCAGATGAGACGACTGAAAAAAACACACGCCGGTAAAACCAGCCTGGAGCTGGCCCGCCTCTGTGCGGCAACCGCCCTGGATAACAAGGCAGAAGACCTGG
>JAJRTB010000109.1 GCA_024278495.1 Deltaproteobacteria bacterium | reverse complement strand
ATCTGCTTGACAATGCTCAGGCCCAGGCCGTTGCCCTTTTTCTCCCCCTTGGTGGTGAAGAAGGGGGCGAAGATCCGGTCCAGGTTTTCCTCCGGGATCCCGGGGCCGGAGTCCTTGATCCGGAAGTAAACCGTCCCGTCCTCCGGCCGCCGGCCGGCCTCCAGGATAAGCTCGCCCCGGCCGTCCATGGCCTGGGCGCTGTTCATCTCAAGGTTTCGCACCACCTGTTCCAGCAGGAACCGGTCACCCTTGATGACCAACGGACAGTCCGTATAGGACTTGGTGATCGTCAGCCTCTTGAGCACCCCGCACAGGACCAGGGTCCCGGTCACCGAATCGAGGACCTCGCAGAGATTGATCTCTTCCTCCATTGAGTCCCGCGGCCGGCCCAGGTCCAACAGGGCCCGGGACAGCTTCACCAGGTCATTCGAGGTCTTGAATATTTTATCCAGGTCGGCGCGCATCTGCTGCGGAATCTCATCTTCAAGCTGCAGCAACTGGCAATAGCCTATTACGGCGGTGAGAATATTGTTGATCTCGTGGCCGATCGAACTGGCGATGATACCCAGGCTCGCCTGTTTTTCAATCAGCAGCAACTGCTCTCGCAGCTGCTGTTCATTTTCCCGGAGCAATTGGTTTTTTCTTAAAATGACTCGTGCATAATAGCCGTAAAACAAGCCGATAACCGCGCCGACCAGCGTATAAAGCAGGGCCATCGGCAGCATGGCCGGCTGAAAAGCCATGACGATATGTTTGACCGCCGTGTCCAGTAAATCACAGCCGGCGGTCTTTGACCGGTAATAGGTGAAGTGGTAGATGACCATGGTGACCGGGTGAAAAAAGAAATAGCCGATCAGGGCGCCGATCAGCGAATGGCTGACCATGGGTTTTTTAAACATCCTCCGGATCCCCGCACATACTGGTGAGCCCATGGCGCAACTCTCTCCTCGTCATTGCAACAAGAGTTATCATCTTGATGATTATACATTTTTAGCTTATAGCAAAGGACAAGATACAACAAGGGGAAAATCACGAAAATGCCGCCACGGCCGAGACTCCGGTGGAACATCCCGGCGCGGTTGTGCCGGCCGGCAGCCGCTATAAAATATGCAGTAGATTTATTGAAAAAAGCCGCTATAACCTATAAGAAAATTGCAACAGGGAGGACGCAGATGTTTACACTGGATATACCGGGATTCGGCACACTTAACATTGAATATCTTGTAATGGATTACAACGGCACCCTGGCCGAGGACGGCATTTTATTTAAAGGAGTGGCTGACACATTAACCGAATTGTCAAAACAGCTTACCATGCACATTATCACCGCCGACACCTTCGGCCTGGCAGCCGCCCAGTTAAAAGGGGTCCCCTGCAAGCTTGAGATCATGCAGCAGGCCGACCAGATATCAGGGAAGAAGAAATACATAGAAGAACTCGGCGGTTCGCGGGTTGCCGGTATCGGCAACGGCAGAAATGACAGCCTGATGCTGAAACACTCCGCCCTCGGCATTGCCGTTGTCCAGCGGGAGGGGGCCTCGGCGGCAACCATCATGAATGCGGACGTCATCTGCCGGGACATTTACGACGCCCTCGACCTTTTTGCAAACCCCGGCCGGTTAAAGGCGACTCTTCGCTCTTAATGCCCATTGGCACCCATCCGGTAAAGGTCTTTTCGGCGGCCCTCCGACTCGTTTACCTGCCCGCTCTGCCGGGGGAGCGCCACGCAGGCTAGGGCTAAGCCTGCCTGCGGCGTCGCACCTCGTCAACGTCCACGACAATGTCTTGCAGGGGTTGGCGGCGGACGCGATGGGGCAGCGCCAGTTCCGCGGCGATTTCGATGTCTTCTTCGCTGACCTGGTCGCGGCCGTTATAGGCCGCCAGGGTCTTGGCCGTCTTGAGCATGATGATGTCCCCGCGGTGCCCGTCCACGCCCACCTGCATGCAACAGGCGGCGATGTCGAAGAGCCGGGGCCGCTGGACGCTCACCCGGGGATAAAGCTGAACCGCCCTTTCTATGCGCTGCACCAGTTTCAGGGATTCCTCTTCCCAGGCGGCGCAAAAGTCCTCTGGTCCTTCGTCGAACGCCGCCCGCCGCTCCATGACCGCCACCCGGGATTCGGCATCGTGCAGGCCCTCGATATGGACACAGAGGCCGAAACGGTCGAGAAGCTGGGGCCGCAGCTCTCCTTCCTCCGGGTTCATGGTCCCGACCAGGGTGAACCTGGCCGGGTGGGAGAAGCTCACCCCTTCCCGCTCGATGGTATTGAGGCCCATGGCTGCTGAATCGAGCAGGACATCCACCACGTGGTCATCCAGCAGGTTTACCTCGTCGACATAGAGGATGCCGCGATGGGCGGCAGCCAGGAGTCCCGGTTCCACCTGTTTTTCCCCTTTTTTCAGGGCCTGTTCCAGGTCCATGGTTCCCACCACCCGGTCTTCGGTGGCGCCCACCGGCAGCTCGACCACCCGGATGGGCCGTTGCACGGTCGCAACCGTTTGCCGGTTTAAAACGGCAGAGCTGCATTCCAGGCGGTAACATTCCCGACACACGTCCGCCGCCGCCCCGGGAAGAAGCTGGAAAGGGCAGTCCCCGACCACCTCGATGGCCGGCAGAATCCGGGCCAGGGCCCGGACCGAGGTCGACTTGGCCGTGCCCTTTTCCCCCCGGATCAGGACACCGGAAAGGGTGGGGTTGATAATATTTAGGACCAGGGCCAATTTCATCTTTTCCTGGCCGACAATGGCCGCAAACGGAAAAACTGCTTTCGTGCTCATCTGATATTCTCCTTGGCGATATTCAAAAGTGTGTCGGCTTT
>JAJRTB010000108.1 GCA_024278495.1 Deltaproteobacteria bacterium | reverse complement strand
GGCCTGCCCGCCCGTTCACCGCACCAGGGGGTGGCCGCCCGTCAGGCCGCGGTGCGCTGTGTCCCCTTGATTGACCTGCTGGAACAAAGCCTGGCTGATACCAGGGCGACGTTTCCCCGCTTGCTGGCCCTTGATTCCATCCAGGATCCGCATAATCTGGGCGCGGTACTGCGTTCCGCCCTGGCCGCCGGATTCAGTTCCGTTGTTCTGCCCCGGGATCGCACGGCCCCCCTGGCCGGGACCGTTGTCAAGACATCGGCCGGCGCCGTTTCCAGGCTGCGGATCAGCCAGGTGGTGAATCTGGCCGAGGCCCTGAAAACCATTCGGCAAAACGGATTCTGGGTCTTCGGGGCGGTGGCCGATGCCGAGGCCGTCTCCCTGTACGAGGCGGATTTCGAGTTGCCGCTCTGCCTGGTGGTCGGCAGTGAGGGCAAGGGGATCCGGCCCCTGGTCCGCAGGCAGTGCGACCATCTCATAACTATTCCCATGCGGAATGATTTCGATTCCCTCAATGTATCGGTCGCGGCCGCGGTCGTCATGTTTGAAATCAACCGCCGGTCCTGAGATCTTCCCTGGTCCGCCCCGTCGCCGTACGGTTGTGTCGAGAGAGATGTCCCGCCTCTGCCGTCATCGGAAGCGGTTGGATTTCCAGAGAGGCTCATGTATAGCTGGAGATTTGACAAAGGTGGCGCAAATGTTATACAACTTTAGAGAAGAAGTTGTAAATGTGAGTTTGCAGAAAAGCTGTAAGTTCGGTTGAGCAGGTTTGTTGTACATTTCCGGCAGGTACAACCGCTGTGACGAGTCACGGTGTGCTTGAGTCTGCAGGATCTGCAAACGGGGGGCAGGATGCTGTCCTGATCCGGAAGGAGATGGGGTGAGTTTCCCGCCGGTCGGAAACGTCATCAGGTGCCGCAACCGGAGCAGTGGAAGAGGGGGACAAGAGTTATGGGAAGCGTGAACTGCTGGGAGTATCTTCAATGCAGGAAAAAGGACGAATGCCCGGCCCACCCGAATCACGGCAGGGTCTGCTTCAGCGTGACCGGGACGATTTGCCAGGGCGAGGTGCAGGGAACCTACAGCGAAAAGATAAAAAAATGCCGGGAGTCCTGTAGTTTTTACCGCAAAGAGTTGACCGCGCTTTAGTTTGTAGCGCACCCGGAAAAATCGCGGCCTGTGTTTCCGTCCGGTTCCGGTTCTATTTTCTGGGGCCCCTTTCGTTCATCCGGGCACCCAGCAAGTCGCCCAGGGTACCGAGGGATTTGGGCTGGTTCTGGACGGCGCGTTGCTGCTCCATCCGCTCATCAACGGTGTCTGGCTCTGTGGTGTAGTTCTCCGGCGCCAGGGAAATGCGTTGTTTCTCCGTATCGACTGACTCAATGCGGATGATAACTTTCTGACCCGCTTCCAGCACCTCGCGCGGGTGATGGATCTTTCTGCCGCTGCCCAGCTTTGAGATGTGCAGCAGTCCGTCTATGCCCGGCTCCAGAGTGACAAAGGCGCCGAACTGGACCAGCCGGGCAACCCGGCCGGTCTGTATCGACCCGACCGGATACTTTTCCGGAACCCCGGCCCAGGGATTTTCCGCAGCTTCCTTCAGACTGAGCGAGATACGCTCGCTGTTCCAGTCTATAGTGCGGACCATGACTTCAACTTCCTGGCCCCGTGTCAGTATATCCTCCACCCTGTCCACCTGCCCCCAGGCCATCTCGGAAATGGGGATCAAACCGTCAATTCCGCCGATATCGACAAAGGCGCCAAACTCCCGCAGGGACGTAACCGTGCCGCGCACCCTGTCCCCCTCGCGGAGCGATTCTTTCAGTGCGTCCTGTCGGCGCCGGCGTTCCTCTTCAAGCAGGGCCCGGGCTGAGAGGATAATGTTGCGGCCGTCGTTGCCGAATTCAATAATCCTGAACTGCAGGGTCCGGCCCAGGTACTCCCCCGGATCTTCGATGCGCCGGATATCCATCTGGGAATAGGGACAAAAACAGCGCTGGTGGGCGACCGTGACCTCAAAGCCGCCCTTGACTTCGGTGGTGACTTGACCTTCGACCGGTATGCCGGAGTGGAATGCGGTTTCAATTTCCTCCAGGGATGCCTGGCCCGTGCCGACCCGGGTGGTAAAAACCATTTCGCCTCCTTTGCCGGCCAGCATGAAAACGGAAACCGTGTCCCCCGGTCGGGCGGTTATTTCGCCTTCGTTGTTGCGCAGTTCGGCCGCGGCCATGACTCCTTCGCTTTTGCCGCCGATATCAAGAAACACGTTTTCACCGCTGATACCGGCAATAACAGCGTCGATCCGGTCACCCGGTTGTATTTTCGGAGTGGTGATTTTTCCGGTGAACAGGTCTGCAAAACGTTCTTCACTCATGATTGATCCTGGGGTGCATGGAGAGAAAGTACACGGGGTTGTTTCGTGCGTGTCTGGTTTTCGCCTATCGGTCTATGACCTCTGTGCCCGGCGGAACAGTGAACCGTATGATTTTTTCCCGTTCTGCCGGGTCTCCGGGTGGGAGGGTGTTGAGCTCTATATTTTCAAAACGCAGCTCAGTGACCGAGTCGAAGTGGTCTGTTATCGTCATGTGCCTGATAATGTAGCGGTCATTGAACCATACCTGGATTTCCCTTATCTGGTTGTGCGGCTTGCGGGGTACCAGGAGAATGGTCCGCAATGTGTCGCCGCCGGAGAAAAAGAATCGCGTGCCCGGTTCTCTGGCTTCAAAGTCATCGAGTAGCTTCCTGTTGCCGGCAAAAAAGGCGTAGGTGATGTCTGATTCAACCTCGCGGGCCGGTATCTTGATGAGCTGCCGGTCTCTCTCGGTGTAGATCAGCAGGGTAACGCCGTCGTTGATGATCACCTGCCTGTCGGGCTCCTGGTAATCCCAGCGCATGACGCTTCCGGATGAAGCTGGCGTTTCCCCTGCGGAGCCGCCCCTGTAAAAGATTGCCCGGCCGCGGCCGGTGCGTTCGCGTCCTCCTGTTCGGGTGATCTGTTCAAAATTGAAGGTCAGGCTGGTCATTTTTCCGTACAGCTCCTCCAGGGCGAGCGCCATGTCCCGGGGGTTGGGGGAGGCATCGTCGCCCCGGGCGGGCTGGAGGGATCCGTTCACAAGCAGGATCAGGACGATAAACAGGGGGAAGAATGTACGGCCGGTGGACACGGTTACAACTCAACGGTCTGAAGTTTAATGGGACGGCCGAATATCCGGGCCGCTGTCTCTTCAACTATATCAGTACAGTCGGAAACATAAAACCTGTTTTCAGTCACGGTCGTGTTTTGCAGCCTCTTCCGAAGATCCGGATGGGCGACAAGGAAATCACGGACCTGGCCGGCCATGACCACGGAAGAGTCGATCAGCTTGACCCGGGATCCGATGCGGGGACCTATCAACTGCTTCAGCAGGGGGTAGTGGGTACAGCCCAGGACCAGCGTGTCGACCTGCTGCCGGCGCAGAGGATGCAGGTAGCGGCGCAGGATCATTTTGGTCTCGCGCCGGTTCAGCCATCCTTCCTCCACCAGGGGCACCAGCAGGGGGCAGGCGGCTGAAAAGACCCGTGCTTCGGGGCGCAGAGCGGTGATGCGCTCGCTGTAAATCCGGCTGCGGACGGTGGCCCGGGTACCGATAACACCGATCCTGCCGGTCTTGCTCACCTCAGCAGCCTTGACAACGGCCGGAGTTATCACGTCCAGGACCGGGACAGTGCAGTATTGCTGCAGGGCGTCTGTCGCGGTGCTGGCCGCTGAGTTGCAGGCAATAACAATAAGGCGGGCGCCCTGTGCCAGGAGAAAGTCAACATTGTTTTGAGCGTACCGGACCAGTGTTTCCGGGCTTTTGGAGCCGTACGGTGTCCGGGCGATATCCCCGAAATACACCAGGGGCAGGTCCGGACAGAGTTGCTCGATGGCCCGGGCAACGGTCATGCCGCCGACCCCGGAGTCAAAGATTCCGATCATGGCTGGTTGATCCTGAGTCGAGGTTGCCGGTACCGGCCCGCAACCATGGCTGAGTCTTTCCGGAGAGTTATTTTTTCTTCTTTTTTGACCGGGCCGCAATGGCCTTGCGCAGGTTCTCGGGCAGTCCTCTTCTTTTGCCGGACCTGGAGCGACTCTCTGAAAGGGATTTCGCGCAGAGCGGTTGCCGCAGGGAAAATCCGTGTTTCTTCCTGTACTCTTTCGGAGTCAGGCCGTGGCTTGCGAGATGCTTGGGGGAGAGCATCTTGAAGGACTCCCCGCACTCCAGGCAGACGACTTTATTTTTCTGGATGGATTTGGCCGGGCTCATGGCTGGTTTTGTCTGCTGTCGTTCCGGTGCCTGGCCGGAGACTTCCGACTCCTGCAGACCTTTGAGGACCAGGAACGTATCGTTTAACGCCGCCTTGATGTCGTCACTGGACATATCCTGCGTGCTGATCTGGGCCTGAACGATTTCAGCCGTCATTTCGACAAGAGATTTCGCCATCTTTCCCTCCTGTATAAGAGTTTTACGGGCATGATAAAGAAAATTATTCTGGACTATAAGGAAGATTCGTAAAAATGCAAACATATTTATATATGTAGTTCAGAATGATGATCTCGCACAAACCATCAATACGTATCTGATCACGGGGGAATACCCCTGCGTTTTCATGACTATTGTGTGTATCTATGCGGTGTTACCTGTCAAAAATTTGTATGGCGCAACAAGGCACAACGATTTACCCATGGTGCCCTGCGGGCCGGCATTCCCTTCAGCAGGGGGGCGGACTGTTGTGTAAGAGTAACCACTCACGGGATGTCCAACCATCCGTTTTCTCAATCACAATAGTGTAAGAGGGGGTGAAGTCTTGACAGGCCCGGCCGGCAGGATTATTGTACGGAACAAATCAGGAATTCTTCCTGGCAGGTATTTTCTGTAACCATAACTGTTTTCTGCTGAGGTGAACCAATGCCTATTTATGAATATGAATGTCCAGCCTGTGACAAGATTATCGAAGTGCAGCAGCGCATGAGTGATGACCCGTTGAGGACCTGTCCCGATTGCGCCGGCGCGGTGAAAAAACTTGTTTCAGCCAGTT
>JAJRTB010000107.1 GCA_024278495.1 Deltaproteobacteria bacterium | reverse complement strand
TTCCATGTCCCCCGTCTCAATATAGAGGATATGGATCGTTTAAACAGGCCGACCTGGCAGCGCGTCCCTTTTGGATCGTATGTTGCGCTGCTGGGGCGTGAGGCTTTTTTGCAGGATTTTAACCCGGAAACATTGCGTGAACAGAATTCAACGGGTCGGCCCTATCGATGTGTGGTGAACCTGCAGGGATTTGATCCGACCTGGGTGCCGCGCTGGACACGGCACTGGATGCCGAGTCTTGCCGATACGAATTTGTTTTATCGATATTATCATGACAGGGGAGAGGGGATGGTCTCCAGGTTGCGCCGGGATCCTCCGCAAAACTGTGATATATATTATTAGGAATTGTCGGATTCGCATAAAGCCGCGAATCCGGCGGATCAGCGTTGCAACGTGTTGCATAATCGTTGTGCCCGGCTGGTGTTGACAAATTTATGCGAACTCCTCAGTTACTCAGCCCTGGGTCGTCACGGTTGCAAGGGGTATGTACGAGTTCATCATTACGGTAGTAGACGGGGGTAGATAAAGCCATGTCGCCAGTCCTTTCCTGGAATCTGCGTGAACGCAGTTCCCTCATCTATCGGGCTCTGCATATCCTGGACTGCTCACTGGTTTGCGCTTTTCTCTGGGCCCTGGTCAAGCTTTATGGTGTTCCGTGGAGCGTGTATTACACGCGCCTGGAGATAATTGTCTTCCTGGTTTCCTTTGTCAGCTTTCATTCTTTTCAGCTGTACCGATCCTGGCGCGGATGGAAGTATTACCGGGAGTTCCTGGTCATTGTCAAGGCCTGGGGTTCTGTTGTCGGCTTCCTGCTCTTCTACTTTTTCATCTTTAAGATTTCCGAGGCCTATTCCCGGGTCGTCTTCCTTGCCTGGTCGCTCATTACCCCCCTGATGATCTTTGTTTCCCATCTGGTTGTGCGGAAACTGCTTCGTTTTTACCGGAGCCGGGGGCGCAATATCCGCCATGCCGTTATTGTCGGGGCGGGAGAACTGGGCATGCGGACGGCACAGCAGCTCGAGGCCATACCCTGGGCCGGGATCAAGGTGGTGGGCTGTTTTGATGATAAACTGGAGGCCGGCGCAGGGACTGTTGACGCTATGAATAAACCCCTGCTGGGCAGGATCAGCGAGGTGGCCGATTTTCTGAAGAACAATGATATCGATTACGTCTACATCGCCCTGCCCATGCGGGCGGAACGCAAGATCTTCACGATACTCAAGGAATGCCGGGACCTGGGCGCCCAGATTTTCCTGGTGCCGGACCTCTATATTTATGGTCTCCATCATGCCGAGATCCAGTCCCTGGGTAATATGCTTGTGCTGAGCTTTAATCCGGACTCTTCCTGGAAGAGGACCTTTGATATTGTTTTTTCCGCCCTGGTCCTGGTGTTCACCTCTCCCCTGCTGCTGGTTATCGCCCTGCTGGTCAAGCTGACAAGTAAAGGGCCGGTTTTCTATCGGCACAGGCGGATAACAGCCACAGGCCGGGAGTTTGAATGCCTGAAGTTCCGCACCATGGTGGTGGATGCGGACAGGCAGCTGGAGCGGATCCTGGCCGAGGATCCGGAACGACGGGCCGAATGGGAGCGCACGTATAAGCTGAAGGATGATCCGCGGGTGACATCCCTTGGGCGCTTTTTGCGGCGGACCAGCCTGGACGAGTTTCCCCAGTTTTACAACGTGTTGAAGGGTGACATGAGTGTGGTCGGAGCCCGTCCCATTGTCGGCCGTGAACTGGAAAATTACTACAAGACGCGGGATGCCGGGAGCGCCGGCCGGTACTGTTCCATGAAGCCCGGCATTACCGGACCCTGGCAGGTAATGATGCGCAGCGACCTGGACAACTACGACGAGCGGGTGGAGATTGATGACTGGTATGTTCTGAACTTTTCCCTCTGGCACGACATCAAGATTATCGTCAAGACGGTATGGTGCATTTTTACCGGCAAGGGGGCCTGCTGAGGTGTCCCTGACCACTTACAAATTATGGGTAGGTAAAGTCGCATTACAAACCCCCTGACGAGTTACCCTTGTACCAGAAGCCGTTATACCGCCTGGACCTGTTCCTGGATCTTCCGGGCCAGAATTTCCGGGGCCCGGTCCAGTTCCGCCTCGATGCCGGCAACGGCATTTCCCTGTCGTTCCGCCTTTCTGAGAGTGCGTGAGTCAGGGAAAAAAGCGATGGGTTCGGCGCCCAGCCCCCCGGCCAGAAAGATCCTGTCTTCTTTGTCCAGGACCAGGTTGCCCACAAAGGATACCCTGGGAATACGCACCTCGTCGGCCAGCTGCTTTATTTTCAGTGCTGTGCGGATGCTTGACCGTGACGGAATAACCACGATCAGCAACTGGTCGACTCCGGCCACCGTGCCCCGGCCAAGGTGTTCCACCCCGGCCTCCATGTCGAGCAGGACCACTTCGTTGGCGTCCAGCAGCATCTTTTTCAGCATCTTGCGCAAAACGTGATTCTCCGGACAGGCACAGCCGCCTTCCGCCTTCTGGATGGCGCCCAGCACCATCAGCCGGTAGCCCTGTTCCTCCAGCATGAAATCCCTGAGCAGGTCATTGACCTTGGGGTTGAGCTGGTAAAAGGGAGAACCGGGTGTCTTGCCGGCCCGTTCGGCCAGCAGCCTGGTCATGTCGGCCAGCGGGGTCACCCCCCCGGGCCGAATACCCAGGCTCTGGGCCATGTGGGGGCTGGGATCGGCATCAATGACCAGCACGTCTCTGCCCTGTTTCTTGAATTCCGCCGCCAGCAGGGCCATGATTGTGGTCTTGCCGACCCCGCCCTTGCCGCTTATCGCTATTTTCATATCAGTCGCTCCTGAAAGAGTTGCCTTCCGGCCCGGAATGATTAATAATATATATGAACCAAATTCATAGAATCAAAGGAGTCGTATCATGTCTGTACAGTACGGTAGCAACTCATTGACCGTGGCGCAAGCCCGGCAGGAAGCATCAACGGTTTTTCTGGCCAAGGTATTCAACTGGATGGCCATAGGTCTGGGGCTGACCGGTGTTGTCGCCTTTTTTACCGCGGCAAGCGGTCTGGCCATGGCCATTGTCGCCACCCCGCTCTTTTTCGTCCTGATCCTGGCTGAACTGGGCATGGTGTTCTACCTGTCGGCCCGCATCGACAAGATGGAGCCGGGGACGGCCACCGGGCTGTTCGTGGGCTACGCCGTTTTAAACGGCCTGACCCTTTCCGCCATCTTCCTGGCCTATACCTCCGCCTCCATTGCCGGCACCTTTTTTATAACCGCCGGTATGTTCGGGGCCATGGCCGTGTACGGCCTGGTCACCAGGCGGGACCTGTCCGGGATGGGTTCGTTCATGTTCATGGGGCTTATCGGCATTATCCTGGCCTCCATCGTCAATATCTTTTTGAAGAGTTCCAGCCTTTACTGGGCCATCTCTGTGATCGGCGTCCTGGTCTTTGTCGGCCTGACGGCCTGGGATGTGCAGAAGCTCAAGAACATGGGCGAGCAGGGGATCATGGAGCAGGGAGAGGGCGCCATCCGCAAGGGCGCCATCATCGGAGCTCTGGCGCTCTACCTTGACTTTATCAACCTGTTTCTGATGCTGCTCAGGTTTTTCGGCGGCGCCAGGGACTGATTACCCAACGGCAGGGATTGCGGCTCATTCGTACCTGATTACGGGGGCAATACTCCTGCGTTTTCATTCCCTCGAAACTGTTGTAACCTGGCGCAGGTGGGACAGATTCGTGCAGGCATTCCTGGCCGCTATGGCCGGCTATGCGGGCAAGAGCACCTGTGCGAAGATGCGGTGCCTGTGACGCGGGTTACGCTCATTCAGCAGGATCGGGAGCTGGGTATCTCTCCAGTAGTTCCGCGAGTCGATCCAGGTAGTTTTCCTTGTAAATCAACTGGTTCGATGATTCGATTTCCCGCATGAGCTGGGGGATGATCAGGCTGATGTCAATTCCGTACCGGTTGATTCCCATGGCGTTGGCCCGGTCAATCAGCATGATGGAATAGTAGTTGACCAGCAGCCTGGAACGGGAGTCCCGTCGGAACAGGTAGGAGCGCCCCCCCATGGTGTTCAGGAAAAAACCGGCATATTCATACATCTTTTCCAGGGCTGGTGAGAAGCTGAACTGTTCATCCCTGCAGTTTCCGATGGTGGTCCAGTAATACAGTTGCGCCGCAACATCTTCGATTTTGTCCCGTTCCCGGTCCAGAATGGTTTTGAGCAGGATAATGTTGTTTTTGCCGATGATCCTGAAGAAATGCGCCATGTTTCGCAGGATAGTGTACAGGTCGTCGGATTCCCTGGAAACAACAGGCGGATTTTCAAGCAGCCTGTTGGCCAGGGTCGTAAAATAGTTCAGGCTCGGTTCATCGAGGTGAAACCGGCCGATGTAGTCCTGCCGGTCAACATGTTTGAAAAAATCATGGAGACGTATCGCTGTGCGGGAGCACAGTAGTGAGATTCGTTCCGGGTCCGGGGGGGGGATCATGCCCGGTTCAAATTCTTCCACTTCGGTTGCCGGCACCGGCATATCATCCTGCTGAGATTCCTCCTGCCGGTCGGATATAATGACCTCGGCAGGTATTCCGGGAGTTGTGGGAGTCGGTGCTACGGCCGGTTCCCGCACGGAAAGCGGAACGGTGTTGTCAGCCCCGGGGACCGCGTCGGGGGCCTGTTTGGATGAGGGAAAAAAGAATAATGCCACGCTCCCTAGAACCAGGAGGAGGAGAATAATAATAACAATGAGAACCGGCCGGAGGGGGTGAGATGCCGGTCGGCGTCTCAGGTTGTGCGGATTGGTCTGGTCGTGCTCTGGCATGTGGGCCTGGCTGCTGTGGGGGTTGATTGCTCTGTAAGCCGGACTGATCGTTTAAAAGCAAGGTGCCCTGTGAGCGCTTACACCATTGTGCTTGATAAAAACAGATGGCTGGGCATCCGTGAGTGGGTACGTTTGCCCTGCCCAAATTCTGATGAACCCGTAAAAACTTGTCAGCACCAGCCGGGCACAACGATACTGCGACACGTTGCAACGCTGATCCGTCGGATCAGCGGCTTTTAGCGACGCCATCACTTTGTAAAATTATCATAGTGACCGGCGGGTGTCTATGATTTTTTATAAATGTATCATGGAATATCCATGGGGATTCAGGAGAGTTCCTGTCCGCAAGGAGGGAGTTTACGGAGTTGCGTAGTAAGTGATCAGGGGCGCCGCATCTTCGCACGGTCGAGACTGCCCGCAGGTACGCGACCGCAGGGAGACTCCGATAGCCTTCCGGGTGGAAAGTTTTTTGCGAATCCGACAACAAAGGGAATGCTCACGCGCGTTGCCCGCTACAGGTCCTTTGTTTTGAACTGCCATTCCGGGATCATGCGGATACCAAGCATCAGCCAGCGCCATATCCACCTGGTGTAGAGTACGTCCCTGTTTCTCTGCTGGGCCCGGAAAATGTCGGCGGCCACCTCGTCGGGTTGGGCGGTTAACCGTTTGGGCAGGTTCAGGTTCCTGGTCATCCTGGTGGCGACAAAGCCTGGTTTAACGGTCAGGACATGCACCCGCGCGGAGTGCAGCCGATTCCGCAGGCCTGCCAGATAGGTGGTCAGCGCCGCCTTGGCCGCGCCGTAGTGATAATTACTCTTCCGGCCCCGGTCTCCGGCCACCGAGCTGATGCCGACCAGGAAACCGTCGCGTCTTTGTTCGAAGTCGCCGGCGATTATGTCAAACAGGCCGGCGATGCCGGTATAGTTCGTGTCCAGGATCAGTTTTGCTTCCCGAAAGTCCACCTGCGCCTTGTGCTGGTCACCAAGGTAACCGATAGCGCAGATCGCCCCCTGGGGTTTCTCTTTGAGCCGGTCGTAGAACTCCTGGTGGTGGTCAAAATCCAGGATATCCAGCTTCAGAGGCGTGACGGTCCGGCCGGTGGCGACGGCCAGGTCTTTTGCAAAGGTGGTCAGTTCCCGCGGTTGCCTGGCTGCCAGATAGAGGTCGTAGCCGTGCCCGGCGTATTTCCGGGCCAGGGCCCTGGCAATATCACTGGTGGCGCCGATGATAAGGACATAGCTCATGATTATATTCCCACCCGCTGAGACTGGAGTGACTGAAAGACCTGCTCCAGGCCGTTATCTTTCCGAAAAGTCCGAAAAGTGTCAATGTCTGGATACCCCGTTTCAAAGATTTCCCGGCTGACCCGCGCGTCCTTGGCCAGGTAGATGCGGCCGCCGTAGCGGACAACAAGGCTGTCAAGTTTGTTCAGCAGAGAAAAGATGTCCCTGTCTATTTTGAAATCCAGTGCCAGCGAGTAGCCCTCCATGGGGAACGAAAGCCAGTTCTGGTTGGCTGGCCCGTAAAGCTTCAGCACCGCCAGAAATGATCCCTTGCCTGATGTGGCAATGGCCCGCATGATGTGGGCAAGACCGTCGTAGCTGTGCGCTCGGGGCAGGATAAACTGATATTGCAGAAAACCCTTCCGGCCGTAGAGCCGGTTCCAGTGGCCTATGGCATCGAGGGGGTAGAAAAAGGTGTCGATATCCACCCTGCGCCGGGAAACGCGTTCTCCTGCTCTGGCAAAGTAGAGGTTGTTAAAGGCCTTGACCGTCCAGCGGTTTAAGAGCGGTCCGGGCAGGTCAAAGGGGAGGTTGCGTCGGGGCGGGTTCCTGTACCGGAGGTTTCCGTCCTTCCGGAAGTCACCCAGCATCAGCAGGCTGCGCCCCATGGCCTTCCCCCTTGTCTGGCAGTCGATCCAGGCAACTGAGTAGGGGGCGTCTCTGTACTGTTCGAATGCGTCAAAGGTCTCCTCCAGGTTGCGGGTTTTGATCGTGGTCTGGTCAAGGCTCGTGGACAGGATCCTTTGCAGGAAGATGCGGGCGGAGAGGATAATCCCGGTCAGCCCCTGACCGCCGCAGGTGGCTTTAAACAGCTCCGGGGCAGCTGATTTAGAGCAGGTGACCACCCGCCCGTCCGCGAGCATGATACGAAAATCCTTGACCCAGTCACTGAAGCAACCGGCAACGTGGTGGTTTTTTCCGTGTACGTCTGAGGCGATGGCACCGCCGACCGTGATCAGTCTGGTTCCCGGAGTAACCCTGAAGAACCAGCCCCGGGGCACGATGGTTTCCAGGATTTCGGCAAGCAGGACGCCTGCCTGGACATGGAGCAATCCGTTTTCCTTGTCAAATTCAAGAATGGTGTCGTGGGGACGCATGGGCACGATGCGGCGGCTCAGAGCGCTGTCTCCATAGCTTCTGCCGTTGCCATGGGGGATCAGGTCGCGGTGGCGGACGAGAATTTCCCGCAGCGATTCTTCCGACTCAAAGGCCAGCGGCGTGGTTTCAACGCGGGGATACCTGCCCCAACAGCTCAGGTCCATGGCAATCCTTTCGGAGTGTTACGGCCTCCCAGGTGTCGGGCCGGGAAAGCGAAAGGGATGTTTTTCGGCCCGGACGGCGATGATATGAGGGGCGGCCGGGTGTTACTCGGAAACGGCATCAGTACAGTATCCAGGCATTCGCCGCCATCCAGCCGATCAGGGTCAACTGCATGAACGGGTCTTTCAGCACGATGGTGGTTGGTGCATCGCTGTTCTTGTCCAGGAGGGTGATCTGCAGGTACCGCATGACTCCTATGATGACAAAGAGCGCCGTCAGGTAGAGATGGTCGCTGTGGACCCGCTCCACAACTTCCGCCGAGGTCGTGTAGATGGTGTAGGCTACGATGACGACCGAGGCCATGACCGCCATGGCGGTATCCAGGAACCGGAGGTTGTAGCCGTCTACGGCTTTTCTGGTTTTTTTTCCCGTATCCAGGTAGAGCTGTACGTCGTTGCGCCGTTTTGCCAGGGCAAGAAACATGGCCAGGAGAAAGGTCATAGTCACGATCCACATGGAGAGCTCAACGCCGGTTGCCATGGAGCCGACAAAGAGTCGCAGCACAAATCCGGTGGCGATGATGGTGACGTCAAGGATGGCCACATGCTTGAGTGAAAAACTGTAGGCAATGTTGAGGGCCACGTAGAGCAGGAGAATGAACAGGGCCTGCAGGGAGACGCTGGCCATGAGAACGCCGCCGGCAAGGGCAAACGCTGTCATGAAGCCCATTGCCCGGCGGATGGTGACCGCCCCGGAGGCCAGGGGCCGGTATTTTTTCCTGGGGTGGCGCCGGTCCTCCTCGATGTCCAGGGAGTCGTTCAGGATGTAAACGGCGCCTGCAACGAGGGAAAAAGCCAGGAACGCGACAAGGGCGCGGCCCAGAAGTCCGGGGTCGGTTATCCGGGAAGCAAAGAAAAGGGGCAGGAAAATGAAAAGGTTCTTGATGTACTGGTGGGGGCGAACCAGACGAATAATGTCCATTATTCCCCAGTTTTGTGACATGTCGGTATCCTTCATTACAGTGCTTCCGGCTGGCCTGTCGGCAGTTTTCCTGGTGATACCGGGCGGTTAGCGGGAGCGGTGCGTGCCGGCGTAACTCGTCACAGGGTTTGTAACTCTGCGATTTTACCTGCCCATAATCTGTAAGTGGTCAGGGGTGCCGCAGATTCGTGCAGGCGCGACTGACCGCTATAGATGACTATGCGGGCAGTCGCGACCGTGCGAAGATGCGGTGCCCCTGCCCACTTACGTGCCGGCTGGGGAAGGGCTTGCGCGAATCCCGTTTACCATGTCTTTATACCATTCTTCCGGACATAAATCTAACCCGCATATTTCACCGGCGGCCTGCTGCACAGATTGCCCCCCCCTTTTCTCTTGACGCTCCATCTTGAACGTACTAAATATGTAAAATCTGTAGTTTGTTGATTACCTTTCCTGATTGTATCAATTTTTTATTCATTCCTAGTGAAAAGGAGGAACTTGTCATGTCTGTTTATGTAGTCGGGCACAAGAGCCCTGATACCGATTCGGTAACCGCCGCCATTGCGTACGCGGAGTTGATGAAGGCAAAAGGCGAGGATTATATCGCCTGCGTACAGGGTGAACTGAACCCGGAAACCGCTGTTGTTCTTGAAAAGTTCGGCGCGGCCACCCCCGAGCTGATGACCGATGCCGCCGGCAAGCAGGTAGCCCTGGTAGATCACAGTGATCTGGCCCAGGCCCCGGACAACCTGGGTGACGGAGAGGTGGTTGCCGTGGTTGACCATCACAAGATCGGCGACGTGACCACCAATAATCCCATCTTTTTCTGCGCCATGCCTGTCGGCTGTACCGGTACCGTTCTCAAGATACTCTACGATATGGAAGGTGTTGCCGTGTCCAGTCAGGTTGCCGGCCTGATGCTGGCCGCCATTCTCAGCGATACGGTTAACTTCAAGTCGCCCACCTGCACAGACGCGGACAAAAAGGCGGTCGAGGAACTGAAAACCATTGCCGGTGTTGATGATACCGATGGGCTGTTCATGGATATGCTCAAGGCCAAGAGCGCTGTAGACGGGGTGCCCCCCATGGATCTGCTTGACCGTGATTACAAGGATTTCGACATGAACGGCAAAAAGGTCGGGGTCGGACAGCTTGAACTGGCCACCCTGGATCAGGTCGCGTCCATGCGTGATGATCTGTACAAGGCCATGGAAGAGAAAAAGGCCGACGGTCGTCACACGGTGTTGCTCATGCTGACCGACGTTGTCAGGGAGGGAACCGACCTGATGGTTGTCTCCGACGATCCCGCCTTGATCGAGGGAGCCTTCAATGCCAAGCTTGACGGGAACTCCATGTGGATCGACGGCATGATGAGCCGTAAAAAACAGACCGTACCCAATCTGCAGAACGCCTTCGGCTGTTAGGGGCAGCCGGTACGATCATGACTTCTCAAGGGGGCGGGCCTCAGGGCCCGCCCCTTTTTATTTCCTGATCACGTACAGCTTTTTGGCGGGTCAAACCCCATAGTTACCAACCCCGGGACGAGTTGCCATGTATCTGTTAACGGGGATAATACCCCTGCGTTTTTCTTACCTCGGAATTGTAACCCGGCCCAGGTGCCGCAGATTCGTGCAGGCGTGCTTGGCCGCTATAGCCGACTATACGGGCAAGAACGCCTGTGCGCAGATGCGGTGCCTGTGACGAGTTACGTTGCCATGAGACTCATCTCTTGGGACAGGCGATACTGCTCTTTTTTACCTCAAAGACAAACATATTGTCGTGGTCCAGGGTATGGCAGGTCAGGCAGGTCCCGGCAGCGGGCGGGCGCGGTTTTATCTTTTTCGGGTTGTCGGCGTGCGCCCTGGCCGGACCGTGACAACTTTCGCAGCCAACATTGTAGAGATCATCCGCCAGGTTCGCCAGGAGGTTTTGCCCGGCAACCTTGTCCGGGTCATAGGTCGGCAGGGTAACATGGCAGATGATGCACTCAGGATTCAGGTCCTGTTGAATATTGATCAGGGTCTGGCGGGCGTGGGCGTGCTGGGTTTCCTGCCAGAACGTTGTCTGGGCGGGGTGGCAGCCCTGACATGTCCGCCAGCCGGCCATGCCGGCCATGATGCCCGACCTGCCTGAGGATTTGGATGATTTGGCCATGCGTTGTTTCTTCCTGCCCACCTCGTTGAGGTCGGTCCTGATCCCTGCGACGATTTTTTTGATTTCGGGATCTTCGGGCAGGCTGGTTTGCAGGGCAATAAAACTGCTGCTGAAGGTGGAGGAGTTACGCTCTTCCTTCTCTGTCAGCGCTTCAAGACGGGTCAGCTCACTGGTCATTCTTTTCCGGTCTTCAAGGAGAGCCTGATAGACCTGATTCCTCCCCAATGTTTCATTTGAAAACCGCCTTTCCATTCGTCCAAGCTGCCAGTTGATCCTGTCCAGCCGTTCCCTGGCCCACTGGAGCATGGGTTGTGTGTTCTGTGCCCACTGTCTGGATTCTTTCCAGTTGATATCAAGGCGGCCCAGGTACTTTCCCTTGGTGCCGGTTCCGGTTATCAGGGTGTTTCCTGCCAGCATTGGGGGGAGGTTGCTTCTGCTCCGTCCGGATTCGATGATGAGGTGGATATCCTGGATCTGTTCGGCAATCTGGCGGTTGGTTTTCTCCGGGTAACCGGACAGCAGGATAACCATGTCAGCTTTCTCTTTGATCTCGTTGACTGTTTCCGGCAGAACGTCCGACCACTTCCTGACCCGTACGGGGGGAAGTCCTTCGCCGATTCCGGGCATGTTTTTTGTCAGGCCGATGATGCCGATGGACAGGTCACCCACCCGTTTGATGATATAGGGGCGAAAGAAACCATTCTTCCTGTCCGGTGCGATCAGGTTGGCCGAAAGCCAGGGCAGAGGTTTTGTTTCTGCCTGGTCTTTGAGATAATCAATGCCAAGGGCGAGGTCGTGAGGAGCCAGGTTGACGGCGTCATAGTCCATTTTCAGGGTTGCGGCCATGATCCCCGCTGCTATGATTTTTTTTGTTTCCCGTAATGACCTGGAGAAATGCGGCTGCTCAAAGAGCATGTTGCCGGCATCCAGGAGCAGGACCGGTTTGTTGCCCTGTTTCCTGATTTCACTGATGATCTGAGCTCTTCTGGACAGACCGCCCAACTGGTTGGAGCTTCAGCCGCATGGGTCGATCTCGCCCCGGACATCATTTGTAAAGAGCAGGGTGAAATCGCTGCTGTAGCTCAGTGGTGGAGAGAGAAAGAGAGATATGAGAACAAGCAGTGCGGTTGCGGCCGGATGCGGGGAGGAAAAGAATGGTGTGTCAGTTTTTTTTCTGTTCATTGTCTCGGGCTCTCTGTTTGAGGATTTTGCGCCACTTGATCAGCCGGTCGCGAACCACGGCTTCATAGCCGCGATTTGTGGGGTTATAATATACTGTTCCCGTCAGTTCCGGCGGCAGGTGCTCCTGGTCCACCAGCGCGTTTCGTGCATCATGGGCGTATTT
>JAJRTB010000106.1 GCA_024278495.1 Deltaproteobacteria bacterium | reverse complement strand
GGCGGGCCCATGGCTGCGGGATCTCCCGGAGCGCCTGGCGCCTCAATGGTTTTCCGGCCGCAGCCGCTTACGACAAGGCCCAGGAAGAGAACCAGAACGACAGTCAAACAGAAAGTACCACGCCCACGCATACCTGCCTCCGTTATGCCGGATATTCGTTGATATAAGTATCAATCTACCCTACTAAATTCAATGAATAATTCAACATTTTTTTTCTACTGTAGGAATTCCCTTGCAAAACCGGGAGGTGAAATCTAGAATTTATTTCCTTAAGGCGGCCTTTAAGCATTATCCGGCTCCCATGCAAACCTCCAGCCCTGACGGGACAGCGGACATACAAGCAAATCAATGCATGAACTTACCTGCGCAAATGAATTCGGCACCTTTTTCGGGGTTTCCCAGGAGACCTTTGACAGGGTCTGGAAGAGATTGACCGGCAACAGCAATGATTCCATTCTCTACATCTCCATGGAAATCGGCGCTGACCCGGATGTCTTCAATCCGGTTCGGGATTTCCTGACCCGGATTGAGCCGGACACGCCGGACCTGCGGGAACGGCTCGACCACTATACAAAAGGCCCCGGCAAGATACCCAACTACAGCGGCGGCCTGGGTGTCCTGGCCGGCGACACCCTGAAAAGCTTTGCCGACCTCCACATCCCTGTAAGCGCCGTCAGCCTGCTGTACCGGGAGGGGTATTTCTCCCAGATGGTCGACAACAAGATCGGCCAGATCGATCACGCGACCAGGTGGCGCCCCGAAGAGACACCAACGCTGTTCCAGCTCCGCGAGCCGGGCCGGCCGGAAACGCCGCTCACTGTCCGGGTGCCCTTTTACAACGGCGGCACCCGGGCCATGGAGGTGAACGCCCATGTCTGGATGAAGATGGAGGTCAGCCGGGAGCTTGACTTTTTTGTGCCTGAATTTCTCCTGGACTATGATACTCCTGGTACTCCGGACTGGATCCGGGAGGCGTCCCGGAGACTCTACAGCGCCAAATCCACTCTGATAAAGGCCAACCAGCGCCGGATGCTCGGCTCCGGCATTCTGCCGCTCATGGAAAGGCTCGGCCTCACTGCCCGCACCCTGCACTTAAACGAACAGCACGGCGTATCCGTCATCCTGCACCTGCTTCTCAACGAAATCACGGATATGCTCGGCGTGGAACAACTCGAGGAGATGAGCGACCAGGATATAGATGTCGCCGCAGACAGGGTTTCCAGGCGTATCGTCTACACCATCCACACCCCTGTCAAGGCCGGCCATGACCGGTTTGACAGGGCTCTTTACGCACAGATCAGCCGCAAGGCCTGCCGCCTCATCCTGGACCGGCTGGCCCATGATCAGGACGCGCCGCACGAGTACAACTTCACCGCCTTTGCCATGCGGGTCAACCGGGCGGTCAACAGTGTCAGCCGCCTGCACCGGGACGTAACGCGTCGTCAGTTTCCGGCCTTTGCCGACAAGATCAGCGCCGTCACCAACGGGGTCCACCCGGCAACATGGGTCAGCGCGAACAGAAGCAGGGTCTTTGACGAATGCGGCCAGCTGCGAAACTGGCGCAACGATCCCGGCGCCTTTGCCAGGGCAGACCTGGCGGAAAACGCTTCGTTCCGACAACAGCTTCAGCAGGCCTGGCAACAGGACAACAAGCTCCTGGTCAACCATATCAACGCCATGCTTCTCCGCCACCGGACCCAGATGGCCGAAACATGGATCGAGCCGCCTAACTACCTGTCCAACATCCGGGACGGGAGGCTTGAGCCGGGCGTTTTTACCCTGGGTTTCGCCCGCCGCTTCTCCACCTACAAACGGGCGGATCTCATTTTTGACGATTTGGCCGCCCTGGCCGACATCCTCCTGCGCCTCAACAGGCCGGTCAACTTTATCTTTGCCGGCAAGGCCCATCCCCAGGATGAGCCGGGCAAATCCGTACTGAAGCTGATCCTCGACAACCAGGAGGAACTCTACCGCCGGAGCAGGGGACTGGCCAGGCTCGTCTTTCTGCCGGATTACGACATGGCCCTGGCCAAAATGATGGTCAGCGGCTGCCATGCCTGGCTCAACAGCCCCAAGCGTCCTCTTGAAGCCAGCGGCACCAGCGGCATGAAGGCGGCCATGAACGGCGTGCCCAATGTCAGCGTCATGGACGGCTGGTGGGTCGAAGGATACCATAACGGCCTGACCGGCTGGAAATTCGGCTACGAGGGGCCGATAGAGGAGGCGGACATGAGCGAGGCGCCGGACACGCTCATGTACGAACAGGATTCCCTCTCGTTCTACAGGATCTTTCCGAAAATTCTCTCCACCTTTTATGACCGGCCGGATGAGTACCTGAACATTGCCGTCAATAACCTTCGACTCAATGTGCCCATCTTCAACACCCACCGGATGGCAGCGGAATATGTGGAGCGCTACAACCTGGATCTTGAACCGGAAACAGCCGAAACCGCGGCGTCCCTGCGGCGGCTGTACAACAGTGATGCGGAAAAGGAATAACCCCTCCCCCGGCATTTCGTTGTAATTCAGCAAGGATCCTGCTACATTCCCGGGAGGAAACGAAATCAGTCATCCGTCCCAAGGAGAGGCCATGGCCCGTCATATAAGCCCCAACAACGCTACCAACAAGACCATCAACGCCATTGACCGCAAGCGGGAGCGGGAACGCTACCTGCTCCTTTCCCGGGCCAGGGACCATGCCCAGGAGCTGGCCGTCAGCCTGGTGCAGCGGCTGCTCGATGAACACATCATTGAAACCAACGCGATCCGCGAAATACAGGAGAACGTGGAAAACCAGCTCAAACAACTCGTAGACATGGACGAGTTCGACATGCAGTTCAAGGTCGCGCCGATTCGTTCCATCGCCCCGGATCCGAACATCCTCAGCCTCTACATGACCCAGTACATTGTCGAAGACCTGATCAACCACCCCAGGATCCTGGATGTTTTCGGCAGTGACCTTGACGTGTACAGGGCAGTGGATTCCATCCTCTCGAAAATCAGGCCCCGCTGACCCTGTTCCCCATGGCCAGGCGCCGCCCGGATCGGCCGCCCGCCCTGCTCTTTGCGGGCGGCAACGGCGAAATTCTCGACTATCCCGGCCTCCACATGGCAGGGTCCGCGTGCGGCCGTTTCACCCTGCCCCGGGCCGAGGACCTGATCGAACTTCCCGAGGGCAGCGAGCTCTTTGTCCTGCCGGGCCGGTTGCCGGTTGGCATTGATCCGGCCGACGGAGAACCGGCCCTGCTGGAGCGCGATCCCTACGAAAATACGCCGATAAACGCTGTTGCCGCCTTCATGGCCCCGGCCCATACCGCGATCCTCAGCGCCGCCTACCAGAGCATGGAGGACGCCCCGCTTCTCCCCCTGTTCGCCTATTCCGCCGTGGGCTGGCATGACGACAGGTTCTGGGTTGCCGCTTTTCGTTGCGATCCTGATCCACGCCAGGATGCGGCCCGCTTCAACCAGCAGGCCGTCAACCGGGCCACCCGGGCCCTGCTCAAAAAAAATCCAACCAACCGGCTCATCCAGCACCTGGGCAAATGCTGCCTCACCTACGGGTGCCCGGCGGCCCGCAACTATTTCCTGGGCCGCTGGGAGGCGCCCCTGCCGACCTCGCCGGTCTGCAACGCTTCGTGCGTGGGCTGCATCTCCCTGCAACCATCGGGCTGTTGTCCCGCCACCCAGGACAGGATCCGTTTTGTTCCAACGCCTGCGGAAATAGCCGAAGTTGCGGTGCCCCACCTGCAAAAGGCTGCCAGGGCTATCGTCAGTTTCGGCCAGGGCTGCGAGGGCGAGCCCCTGATGCAGGCCGACACCCTGGAACGGGCCATCCGCCTGATCCGCTCCGCCAGCAACCGGGGCACCGTCAACCTCAACACCAACGGCAGCCTGCCCGGGGCGGTGGATAAACTGATCAGGGCCGGGCTGGACTCGATCCGCGTCTCTTTAAACAGCGCCCGGCCAGACTGTCACGAGCGCTACTACCGCCCGAAAGGGTTCTCCCTGGACGACGTAAAGCATTCCATCCGCCTGATGAAGGCGGCCGGGCGCCACGCCTCCCTCAATTACTTTGTCCTGCCCGGCTTCAGTGATGACCCGGATGAATTTGCAGCTCTCTGCGACCTGATTGAGGATTGCGGCCCGGACCTGATCCAGCTGCGCAACCTGAACATGGATCCGGAGCTGTACCTGAAAACAGTGCGGCGGCCCGGTGAGACAGCGAACATCCCCATGGGAATCCGGGCCTGGCATGCCGAGCTCAGCCGCCGCTTTCCGCGACTCTGTTTCGGCTACTTCAACCCCTCGCTCAATCTATAGGCGGCCGCCACCTCTCCAGCGGCGCCAGGTCCGCATCCGGATCGTTTCTCCTGAAGAAGTCCACAGCCCCCTCCCATGCCCCTGCAAAATTGACGCTGGATTGAACAACCGAGGCCAGCCGGTGACCAAAAGGATAATTCCTGCTGAAATACTGCGTAAATTCCTTGAGACGCCCCAGGCGGCGTTCCGGCCGGAACCGCTCCAGGGCCAGAACAAAGCGCAGATAGATATCCGGCAGGTTGATTCGGGGCGCCGGCAGGTTCGCCCCGTATATTTCCCGGGCGATTTCAGCCAGGACCCAGGGCCGTACCACCGCGGCCCGCCCGATCATCAGGCCGTCGGCGTCGCTTGCGGCCAGGCAGGCCCGGGCCGCCTTGACCGAGTCGATTGAGCCGTTGGCAATGACCGGGATGGAGAGGCGTTGCCGTAACGGAGCGATTCTTTCCCAGCGGGGCGGCCGGGCAAAACTCTCTCCGATCAGCCGGGCATGAACAGTGAGCAGATCGAGCCCCTCATCCTCCAGCATGACGACGAAATCTTCCAGGAAGCCCGGATCGGGACTTGTACCCAACCTGATCTTGGCGCTTAAGGGGAGCGGGGTCAGGGCGCGGGCACGCCTGACTATTTTGCAAACCCGGTCCCGATCCTCCATCAGCGAAGACCCGCCCCCGGCCCGGCGGACACTTGGAGCCGGACAGCCGAGGTTGAGATCTATGCCGTCGGCCCGGAACCTGTGCAGGGCATCTATGGCCGGGGCCAGTTCCCGCTCATCAGTGACAAAGAGCTGATGAATCAGGGGATATTCCGGGCCGGTCCTGACCAGGTAGGGAGAAACTTTCATGTTTTCGCAGGGCAACCGCCGGGCCGACAACATCTCCGTGGTCAGCAGCCCCACTCCGCCAAAAGACAGGACCAGGGTCCGCAGGGCGGAATGGGTCAGGCCTGCCATGGGCGCCAGCACCAGCGGCGGCGCCGCCTTCAGGCTGCCGAAACGTATCTGTTCATGAACCTTCATGCACTAAAAACGAAGAAACTCTCTGTTCTGTATTGACAAACTTGAATTTTCTTTTACAATAAGATGTTGGGAATGATTATTTTTATACCGCCTGCAACCTCTACCCCTGTGAATATTATGGAAACCAAACCTGATAATATGATACGGATTACGACCCAGCGCCAGATCATTCTGGAGGAACTGGCCAAGGTCAAGACCCACCCCACCGCCAGCGAACTCTATGACATGGTTCGCAAACGGCTGCCGCGGATCGGACTTGGCACGGTCTATCGCAACCTGGAACTGATGGCCGAAAACGGCATGATCCTCAAGCTTGAGGTCGGCGGCACCCAGAAACGGTTCGACGCGACCACCGATACCCATTACCACATCCGCTGTTCCGGCTGCGGCCGGGTTGACGACATCGACACCCCGGTCATGGACGACCTGGTCAAGGAGGCCGCGGCAAGCTCTTCCTATCTGGTTCAGGGACATCACGTGGAATTTACCGGGGTGTGTCCTTCCTGCCAGGAGAAAAACAAGGATGTGACCTACCAGTAAACAGGCCGCGACACGGATATGAATAAAAAAAACCCGCATGGTGTTCCATGCGGGTTTTTTTATTCCCTGATCCCCTGCCCGCGTGGATCAGCGGGATGCGGAGCTGTCACCAAAGACCACCCTGCAGAACCGGCGCTTGCCGACCTTGAGCAGGACTTCTCCACGGGCCTCCACCTTCACCTCCACGTCGGTCACCTTTTCTCCGTTCACCGACACGGCCCGTTGCTTGATCATCCGGCGGCCGTCCGAGGTTGACCTGACAAGACCTGCGTCCAGCAGAAGTCTCGGCAGCCAGACAGGCTCATCATCCGCTGGGGCATTATACTCGGGAATATCGTCGGGCAGCTCATGGCGGGCAAAGACCTGCTCGAAGTTCAGCCGGGCCTGCTCGGCCGCCTCGTTATCGTGGAAACGGCCGGTCAATTCGAGAGCCAGGCGCACCTTGACCTCCCTGGGATGCACGCGGCCCGCTTCCATGTCCTGTCTCAGGGCCGTAATTTCGTCCATGCCCAGGTCAGAGAGCAGTTCATAATACCGGAACATCAGCTCGTCCGAAACAGACATGACCTTGCCGAAAATGTTGTCGGGCGACTCGGAGATACCGATATAGTTGCCCAGCGACTTGCTCATCTTGTTGACCCCGTCAAGCCCCTCCAGAAGCGGCATGGTCAAAACCACCTGGGGTTCCTGGCCGTGGCTGCGCTGCAGATCACGACCCACCAGCAGGTTGAACAGCTGATCCGTTCCGCCCAGCTCGACATCAGCCTGCATGGCAACGGAATCATAGCCCTGGATCAGAGGATAAAGAAACTCGTGGATGGAGATAGGCCGGCCCCCTTCAAAGCGGGTCTTGAAATCATCCCGTTCAAGCATCCGGGCCACGGTCAGCTCCGAGGCCAACCTGATCATGTCGTAGGAGCTGAGCTCACCCAGCCAGGCCGAGTTGAACAGCACCCTGGTCTTGTCCGGATCCAGAATCTTGAAGACCTGCTCCTTATAGGTCTCGGCATTACGCTCCACATCCTCCCGGGTCAGGCGGGGCCGGGTATCGGACTTGCCGGTGGGGTCACCGATCAAGCCGGTAAAATCACCGATCAAAAAGTTGACCTCATGGCCCAGCGACTGAAAATGACGCAGCTTCTGGAGCAAAACCGTATGGCCCAGGTGCAGATCCGGGGCGGTCGGGTCGAAGCCGGCCTTGATAACCAGAGGCGTGCCGGTCTCGACAGAACGCTCCAGCTTGGTCTTCAGATCCTCCGGAGAGATAAGATCAGCCGTGCCTCGCTCGATCAACGCCATCTGCTCTGCAACCGATTTCATCGTCTTCCCCCTACTGTAACTCGTCTCTGGGTTTGTAACTCTGCGATTGTACCTGCCCATAATTTGTAAGTGGCCAGGGGTGCCGCAGATTCGTGCAGCCGCGACTGTCCGCAGGTAAGCGACCGCAGGGAGACTCCGGTAGCCGACTATGCGGGCAGTCGCGACCGTGCGAAGATGCGGTGCCCCTGATCACTTACCCCCTACTTGGCGTATTCCACAACCCTGGTTTCCCGGATCACCGTGACCCGTATCTGGCCCGGATAGGTGAGTTGTTCCTCGATCTTCCTGGCGATATCCTGGCTCATCAGCAGGGCTTCGTCGTCCCGGACTACTTTGCTGTCAACAATGATCCGCAGGTCACGACCGGCCTGGATGGCGTACGACTTTTCAACGCCCTTGAACGAGTTGGCAATATTCTCAAGATCTTCCAGGCGCTTGACATAGCTCTGGAGCATCTCCTTGCGGGCGCCGGGCCGGGCGCCGGACAGAGCGTCGGCTGACTGAACCAGGATATCAAGTACGCTTTTGGGAGGCTGGTCCGCGTGGTGGGCTCCGATGGCATAGACCACGTCATCGGCCTCGCCGTACTTGCGGGCCAGATCACGGCCAATGATTGCATGGGACCCCTCAACCTCGTGATCCACGGCCTTGCCGATATCGTGCAGCAAACCGGTCCGCTTGGCCTTTTTAACGTCAAGACCGAGCTCCGCCGCCATGACCCCGCACAGAAAAGCCACCTCAAGAGAGTGTTGAAGAATATTCTGACCGTAGCTGGTACGGTATTTCAGGCGGCCGATCAGGTTGACCAGGTCCGGATGCACGCCGTGCGCACCGAGATCAAAGGTAGCCTGCTCACCGGCCTCGCGGATCTCGAGCTCGACATCCTTGGTCACCTTGGCCACCACCTCTTCGATCCGGGCCGGATGGATACGTCCGTCGGAGATGAGCTGTTCCAGGGCCAGCCGGGCGATTTCACGACGGATCGGATTAAAGCCGGAAAGGATAACCGCCTCGGGCGTATCATCGATAATAATATCAATGCCGGTGGCCGCCTCAATGGCCCGGATATTGCGACCCTCGCGGCCGATAATCCGACCCTTCATCTCTTCGTTGGGCAGGGGCACCATGGATACGGTCTTGTCGGCCACATAGTCTCCGGCATACCTGGCAATGGCCAGGGCGAGGATATTCTTGCCCTTTCGATCCGCCTCAAGTTTCATATCATTTTCAATACGGGCCAGGCGTTTGGCCGCGTCCAGGCGGGCCTCACTCTCAATGGATTCCATCAGCATCTGCTTGGCCTGGTCCCGGCCGATCCCGGCAATGGCCTCAAGCTTGTCACGCTGCTGCCCGATCAGGGATTCAATCTCCTTTTCCCGGGCCGCCATCACCTGTTCACGACCGGCACATCTCTTCTCACGGCCGACCAGATGTGCCTCTTTTTTCTTCAGATTGGCCAGCTCGTTCTGCACCTCGTCGAGTTTACGGTCAAGGCGCCGCTGTTCGTCCTTCAGCTCCTGTCTGCTGGTCCGGATCTCCTGTTCGGCTTCTTCCTTGATCTGGTAGGCCTTCTCCTTGCTCTGGAGCACCGCCTCTTTCTTTATCTGTTACGCTTCCTGAATGGCGTGCTCGATAATCTGTCGCCGCTGGCTCTCGATATTCGCCTGATTTCCCTCGACCAGTTTCCTGCGCAGAAAAAAACCAACAAGAACTCCAACCGCCAGAAAGGCGAAGGCGGCAAAAAAAGTCAAAAGATTTACATGCATGATTCCCCCCGTATGTTGTACAGAT
>JAJRTB010000105.1 GCA_024278495.1 Deltaproteobacteria bacterium | reverse complement strand
GCTTCACCGGACCAGCCGTACGAGCCAAAGGCGGCGCCGATTTTATTGGTGGGCCGCAGGCCGCGCATATACATCAGGAAGCCGGCCATCCTGGGCAGCATGCCGTTGTTTAAGGTCGGGCATCCGAGGATAATGGCGCTGGCATCCAGGACATCGGTCATGACATCACTGCGATGGTTGACCTGGAGGTCGAGCATTTTGTAGCTGATATCTTCCATTTCAAGGCCGTCGGCAACAGCCTTGGCCATTTTTTCGGTGGATTGCCACATGGTGTCATAGATGATCAGGGCGTTGCCTTTTCCCTCGTGGACGCTCCAGCGGGAGTAGGCATCAAGAACCTTGGCCGGGTTGTCCCGCCAGATGACCCCATGGTCCGGGGCGATCATCCTGATGGGCAGGTTCATCTCCTGCACCTTGGCGATCAGCTTCCTGACCAGCGGGGAGTACAGGGTCAGGATGTTGGCGTAGTACTTGGTGCATTCGTGCATCAGGATGTCCTGGTTGACCTCGTCGTCAAACCGTTCACTGGTCGCCAGGTGCTGGCCAAAGGCATCGCTGGAAAAAAGTATTTCATCCTCTTTGATATAGGTGAACATGGAGTCCGGCCAGTGCAGCATCCTGGTCTCGATAAAGGACAGGGTCTTTTTGCCCAGAGGCAGGTCCTCGCCCGGGGAGATGATATGATAGGGCCAGTCCTCCCGGTGAAAGTGCTTGAGGATGGCCTTGTGCCCCATTTTTGAACAGATGACCTTTTCCGGTCTGACCAGGTCGATCATGTCCGGGAGGGTACCGGAATGGTCCATCTCCACGTGGTTGACCACCAGGTAATCAATCTTTTCCGGATCAATGATGTTGCGGATCCTGTGGATAAGGTCGCTCTTATATTGTGTTTTGACGCAGTCGATCAGGGTGACCTTTTCATCGACAATCAGGTACGCGTTGTAGGTCGTTCCCCGGTATGTGGAATAGCCGTGAAAATCCCGGGTCAGCCAGTCAACGGCGCCGACCCAGTAGACATTGCTGGCAAGTTCAACTGGTTTCACTTTGTTCATCCTCCTTGATGTGGTGATAATGGGTGTGGAACGGGTTTTTCCCGGCCTGGTGACCGGGGGGGAGGTTGGTGACTGGAAGCGTCCTGAAGAGCTGGAGCGTGTTACATTTCCTCAAACTCCTCTTTTCCTGCTCCGCAGACCGGGCAGGTCCAGTCCTCCGGGACATCCTCAAACGCGGTACCTGGTTCCACGCCGTTGGCCGGGTCGCCCCCGACCGGGTCATATTCATAGCCGCAAACAAGACATTTGTACTTTTTCATGATGTTTTCCTCAAAGGGTACGGGATATAACGATGCCGGCTTTGCGAGCGCTCACAAAGCCGGCATGCCTGTACCGGAACATGCATGACGCGCTACGCGTCTTCCCTTTACTTTTTCCAGAGACCGTGCAGGTTACAGAGTTCCCGCGCGGTTACCTCGGTTGCGTCAACACAGAAAAAGGCCTCCGGCGCATCCCCCGGATCGAGGTTCTGACGATATACCTTGCCGTCGGCAATCAGTTCGATCCACTCGATCCAGTGTTTTTCCTCCATGGGGTGGGCAACACTGCCGACCGTGACCTTGAAGCCGTTGTCGACCTTTTCCACGACCGGCACATGTTTTTCCCGGGCCGCGTCCACGGTGTTTTCGGTCATCAGGTCCATGGGTTGGCCACAGCAGACCAGTTCTCCGGCACCCGTGTGGAGAACTTCGACAATGTTTCCACAGAGAGGACATTTGTACACTTGATTTTTACTGGTCATGAGAGTCTCCTTATCCCTGGATTATTTAATGATTGTGCGCCTGTTTATATCTCTACGTTGGTATTTTACCATGAGCCGGGCAATACGGCAAAACAATTTCCGGAACCCGGTCCGAAGTTTCCAGGTCCGGGTCCGGATTATACTTATGAAGCGTGCTTACTGAGATACTCCGCCACCCCTTCAGATGTCGGGGTCATGGCATCGTCCCCGTCCTTCCAGTTGGCCGGGCAGACGTCCCCGTGTTCCTCGTGGAACTGGAGCGCATCGAGCATGCGCATGGCTTCCTCGACATTGCGGCCCAGGGGCAGGTCATTGAGCACGGCATGGCGGATCACTCCTTCCCTGTCCAGCAGGAAGGTGCCGCGCAGAGCTATACCCTCGGGCAGAAGCACACCGTACTGGCGGGAAATCTTCTTGTCCAGGTCGGCCACCAGGGGGTAGCGGATCTGGCCGATGCCGCCCTCGTTGACCGGGGTGTTTTTCCAGGCCAGGTGGGTGAAGTAGGAGTCTATGGAAACCCCGACCACTTCACAGTTCTTTTCCTTGAAGCGGTCCAGAGCCTTGTCAAAGGCAATGATTTCGGACGGACAGACAAAGGTGAAGTCCAGGGGATAGAAAAACAGGATAACGTATTTTCCCCGAAAATCAGACAGGGAAAAGTCTTCCTTGAAGGTGTTGTCACCCATAACGGCGACGGCTGTGAAATCAGGGGCTGGTTTTGTGACATGTGTACTCATTGATGTTACTCCTTATGTGTTGGTGTTATATTTTGCGAAACCGATAAACCTGTTACCAGTTTTCCGCCAGAAGCTTGAAATAGGCCTGGGGGTGATCGCAGGCTGGGCACAGGGCCGGAGGCTCTGTGCCTTTGTGTATGAAGCCACAGTTGGCGCAGTACCAGGTAACTTCCGTGTCACGCTGGAAAACGCGGCCCTTGGCAATATTTTCCATAAAGGCCAGGTACTGTTTTTCATGCTGCTGCTCGGCAACGGCAATGGCATTAAATACGGCTGCGATTTCAAAAAATTTCTCGTCTGCCGCTATCCGGGAAAACTCGGGATACATTTCCGTGTATTCATATTTTTCTCCGGCCGCGGATGCCTCGAGATTTTCCATGGTCGTGCCGATAATACCGGCGGGAAAGGACGCTGTGACCTCGACCTCTCCACCCTGAAGAAATTTGAACAGCCTCTTGGCATGTTCTTTTTCCTGCTCGGCGGTCCGTTCAAAGATATGGGCAATCTGCACGTAGCCGTCCTTTTTGGCCTGCTTGGCAAAGTAGGTGTACCTGTTTCTGGCCTGTGACTCACCGGCAAAGGCGGTCAACAGGTTTTTTTCCGTCTTTGTTCCTATAAGCTCAATCATTGTTTTCTCCTCAGCTAAGCGCCTTTTTTCCTTCCTGTGTTATCTCGTATTTACAGCGCACGGGGCTGCTCACAAACCCTTTCTTTTTCAGGGCGGTGATCTGACAACTGACCTGTTTGGGTTCCAGGCCGCTTGCCGCTGCGATGTCTTTGCTGCCGCTCGGATCCTTGCTCTTGGCCAGGGCCTTCAGAACCAGGGTCTGCTTATCGCTCAAACCGGTATTACATTTTTTACATCCCATTTTTTTTCCTCCTTTTTTGGTAACAGTTACTCTGCATGCAGGACAGTATCCCGTAAACTCAATCCTGCAGCCGGAAATTTTATATCCTCTGTTGTCCGCAGGCTTCAGGGTCCGGGTGAGCCGCCGTTTCAGTTCAATATTATCAACACGGTGACACCGGATACAACTGATATGATTGTGGGGCTCAGTCTCCCAGTCAAACCGTTTCAGGCGTCCGCTGATTTCGATTTTACGGATCATACCCGCCGCGGAAAGGATTTCCAGGTTTCGGTACACCGTAGCCAGGCTGATCCTGGGGAGTTTTTTTTTCACCCGCTCGTACAGTTCATCTGCCGACGGGTGCCTGGACATTTTTTTAAGCTCCTGCAGGATAATTTCCCGCTGGTGTGTCATCCGTAATTTTTTCATGATACCTTTTGGAAAAGGTTGTTATGTGGAATTGGATTTTACAAGTAACTGATAACTATTATTGTGTCAAGAAAAAAATAACAGGACCCTGAATCCGTGAGCGCGTACCTGCTCAGCCGTAACTCGTCACAGGGCTTATAACTCTGCGATTTTACCTACCCATAGTTTGTAAGGAGTCAGGGGGGGGGCGGGCGAGACTCTGAAATAGCAGTATTGGACCAGGTATTCGATGACGTTATACGTCGGGGTTGTGAAACAAGAAAAGGTGAATGGCGCTGTACCATTCACCTTTCTGGTAGCGGGGACAGGGGTTCTGTATTATTCCACAACAAAGTCGGCACGGCGGTTTTGGGACCAGGAAAATTCATCCTGGCCATGAAAGAGCGGCCGTTCTTCACCGTAACTGACCGTGCGCAGGCGGTGCTCCTCTATTCCTGTCTCAATGAGGTAGTTTTTGGCGTTCAGGGCCCTGCGTTCACCCAGGGCGAGGTTATACTCATTGGTGCCGCGTTCATCACAGTTGCCCTCGATAACAATGCGAACCGAGGGGTTTTGCTTCAGGTAGTCG
>JAJRTB010000104.1 GCA_024278495.1 Deltaproteobacteria bacterium | reverse complement strand
CCCGATGGCAACGGAAGTCCCGGCCGCGATGGTCAGGGTGACCCCGGGCAGGACCAGGACATCTTCCGAAACCGTCACCTCGCCGCGCCAGACCGTGTCCTCGTCCAGGACCGTCACGGAGGCGCCGGAGGCGGGCAGGGTAAAGAGGAGGACAAGGGAACAGAAAAGGGCGCAAGAACATGTTGTTTTCATGGGGATTCCTTGCTTAAAGGGATGCGGGGCAGCGCTCAGATCAGGTTCTGCCCGATCAGGAACTCGCGGCCAACGTTTCTGGCCTTGGCGCTGCCCTTGACGTTTTCGACCAGCCGCTCCAGGGCCTTATCGTCCATCTTTTTGGAAAGCTTGCGGATCAGGCGCGGCAGGGCCGGAAACTGGGACAGGGTTTTTCTGGTGATAACAGGCGCGACCAGGGCGCCCCTGCCCTGGTCATCCTCGGTGGTAAAGGCAAAGGGCCTGAGCCAGAGCATTTTTTTGCTTTTGTAGGCCTGCTTGAGCGTTTCCAGGTTCTGTTCCGGGTCGTCCCCGACCGGTTTGCCCAGGCGGAGCAGGGCGTTTGTGGTGTCCTCGATGGTCATCTCCAGCCGATTTTCCCTGACCGCCTGGTCCAGCTTGGCCCAGTCGGAGAAGTAGTGAATACCGACCGTGACCCCGGTCCGCTCGTTGATCAGCAGAGACAGGGACTCAACCAGGATCCGGTTGGCTGGCGTGTCCATCGCCCCGATATTGATGGGAAAGTTGGTGCAGGTCCGGGCAGAAGGCACCGGTACGAGAAGAACGGTGACGAGCAAGAGGGGGAGAACTCTTTTCATGATAGGTCCTTGCCGCGAATCGGTTCACGGTTCACAGCCGGGTCTGGAATTAAACGAGATTCATTCTCATGATCCTGGATCCGTGAGCGTTCACCCGTGGTACAGATGAAAGTGATCGGGCCATGGGGCTATAGTAACCTATGCCCCATGGTTTGATCGCTTTCAGATGGGCCGCGGCTGGGCGCTCTGACGGGCGATGTCGAGTGAGAACTCGTCTGGTTGAATGAGAGAACAAATATTTCACTTTTTCAATACGTTAGTTGCCAAAGCCGCGAATTTACGTCACGGATTCAGGATGATAATCATTTTTTGTTGGTTTCGCAAAAAAATAACAGGGCGGAAACCTATTTCTTCTCAGTGGAAGCTGGTGCCGGCGCAGAGACAAGGTCCTGGTCGTCCATATCACCCCGGACCATGATTTCACTGGTTGCGGCGTACTTGAGGTCCGGGGCAAAATCAGCGGAGATCCCGAGAAAATATTTGCCCTCGGGCAGGTAGATGGCGTACCTGCCGTCCTCTCCGGTCCAGGCCGAGAAGTAGCGGGGCATCAGGACCGGCTTGTTGTGGCGGTTGGCAAAGACAAAAACCTTCTTGACCGGCTTGCCCTCGTCATCGACTACCCGGCCGGTAACAAGATTCAGGTCCTCGCGTTTTTTGGTCTTGGTGCGGACCGTATCAAGAAGATCCATGACCGTGAAGGTGAGATCGAGTTTGTCGCCGTGTTTGACCTCGATTTCCAGGGGATCGGAGAGCTTGTCCTCGACCATGAGCGGGCCCATGTCAAAATCGCCCTCCCGTTTCAGCCGGGCCAGGATCCAGTAGGAACCGGGCGGAATAGCCTTTTCGCAGTAGCCGTTTCTGTCGGTGACCGGAGAGACAAGGTCAACGGCCCGCTTGGTGTCGGGACTGTCGTAAAAAAAGATGTATGCCCCCTGGACGGGTTTGCCGTTCACGTCAACGACCGTGCTTCTGATCAGGGGTTTCTCCTCGGCCCGGGCGGAAGAGCAAACAGACATCACCAGGGCCGTCAGGGTAAGGAGTAATGCTATGTGTTTCACGGGGTGCACCTCTCTGGAGCTTGCGTTATGGATAAACAAAAAAACAGACCGGTCGTGTTCAATCCGCTGCCCGGCCGGGGATCCTGATATCAAAGGGTTCGGTCGCGTAGGGCTCGTACAGGGCCATGCCGATCCCGGGTTCGTTGAGCGCGTCAAATATTTTGGCCCCGGGATCATCCTGCCCCCACCAGTTGTTCAGGGCCGACACGTCCTGGTCCGGGTTGAAGTCGCCCATGCGCAGGTTGTGGCGCCGGTTGGCAAAGATGTTGTTGCGCTCGATCTTCATGCCGCCGTTGCGCTCGGCCCGGATCAGGATGCCGGTTTCATTGTCGGTGAAAATATTGTCATGCACGTATCCCCTGGCAAGGTAGGACACCATGCCGTAGTCGTTGCGCTCGAACAGGGAGTTCAGGATTTCCACGGGACCGCCCCGGAAACGGATGCCGCTTTCGTTGTTGCGAAAGGTGCAGCGGTTCACCACCACGTCGGAAAAGTGGACGTGGATGGCCATGTAGCCGTTTTCAAAGTCACAGTTGGCAAAGCGGGCCTAGGCCCGTTCCGTGGTCAACTGGTCCCAGTAGGATTTTTCCGTTGTCTGTTCAATGGCCGAGAATCTGATCCGTTTCTCCGGCGTGCCCAGGGCCTCAAAATCGCCGAAGGCCCAGAGCGCGGCCTTGCGCCCGAACCTGATCCAGGAACCGGGCAGGATTTTCAGGCTCCTGCCGACCTCAATATCAAGCCGTCCGGGTATATGAAACGTTCCCTCCCAGACCGTGTCATCCCCGATAAAGGGCAGGGGCCAGGTAAAGGGAACCGGGCCGGTATGGACGGGCTCAAACCTGACCGTGCCGAGCTGCGATTCGTCCTTTTTGTCATAGATCACCCGGGCCGGGTCATCGCTG
>JAJRTB010000103.1 GCA_024278495.1 Deltaproteobacteria bacterium | reverse complement strand
TTTCTATTTACTCAACAGGGGGGCTTCTGTCAACCGGAATGTCGGGCGAGGGAGCGGCGTCCGGGAAAATTTTGCCGGGATTGAGAATATTCCTGGGGTCAAAGAGGCGTTTGATGCGCTTCATGGTGGCCAGGGCGACAGGGTCTACTTCCAGTGCGAGAAAGGGCTGCTTGGTTATGCCGATGCCGTGTTCGCCGGACAGGGTGCCGCCCAGTTCGACCACCCGCTCAAAGAGTTTGCGCCGGGCCGCTTCGCCCCGGGCCGCTTCCTCCTGGTCGCTTCGGTCGATCATGATGTTGACGTGGATATTGCCGTCACCGGCATGGCCAAAGGTGAGAATGGTCAGCTCCATGTCCCGGCCAAGCGTTTCGGTGAAGGCGACCAGGTCCGGAATCTTTGAGCGGGGCACGACAATATCCTCGCTGATCTTGTCCGGTTTCAGGGTAAAGGAGGCCTGTGAAATTGAGCGCCGGGCCTGCCAGATGGCATCGTGCTGCTTTTCGTTCGCGCCGTAGTGGTGGGCGATGTTATGCTGGTTGAGGTAGTCGGTCAGCCTGCTCTGCTGGTCCCTGACCCCGGCCGCGGTGCCGTCGATCTCCACGAGCAGCAGAGCCCGGGTGGCCGGAGCCAGGTCAAGGGGCACCTGGTCCCGCACCAGGTTGATGACGGTCTCGTCCATGTATTCCAGGGTGCAGGGAGTAATGCCGGCGGCCAGGATTTTTGAGACCGTGGCGGTTGCTTCGGCCAGGGTGGGAAAGGTAAGGAGCCAGGTCTCCTTTTTCTCGGGCAGGGGCAGAAGCCGGAGGATCATCCTGGTGAAGATGCCCAGGGTCCCTTCCGAGCCGATAAAGAGCCGGGTCAGGTCATAGCCGACCACGCCCTTTTCCGTTCGGACCCCGGTCTGGAGGATCTCGCCGGTGGGCAGCACCACTCCCAGGCCGATGACGTAGTCACGGGTAACGCCGTACTTGACGGCGCTGGGGCCTCCTGCGCATTCGGCCGCGTTGCCGCCCATGCTGCAGAACTTGAGACTGGCCGGGTCCGGCGGATACATCAGCCTGTGTTTTTTGAGGGCGGTCTGCAGCTCACCGGTGATGACGCCGGGCTCGACCACGGCGATCATGTTGGCCGGGTCGATCTCCAGGATGCGGTTCATCCGGGTGGTGACCAGGACCACGCCGCCTGCTATGGGCAGGCTGCCGCCGGTCATGCCGGAGCCCGCGCCCCGGGGCACGACCGGGAAACCGTGCCGGTTGGCCAGCTCCAGGATGGCGGAAACCTCGTCCGTGCTTGCGGGCAGGGCGACCGCGTCGGGTAGAAAGCTGCGGCCGGTGCCGTCGTAACTGTAACAGCTCAGCTCTTCCGGGGTGGTCAGGAGATTGTCCCGGCCGACAATGGTGCGGAGCCGGTCAACTATTGTTTGATCCATTGGGCCAGAATAATGAAAACTGTCGTGATACACCAGATTTTTTCAGAAAAACCTTGAAAATGATAACGATACCATCATTATTAAGAGAGTTTGCAGAGCTGAATTCATGAGGTGTCGACAGGATCGGCACGTGGATACAAGAGAGTGAGGAAGGTATGGCCAGATTACGGTTGGCATTGATTGCCGGTGGAGTTTCCGGTGAGCGGGAGGTGTCGTTAAAGGGTGCGAAAGGGGTCGAGGCGGCCCTTGATCCGCGGAAGTATGAGGTGGTGCGCTATGATCCGGCCACAGACCTGTCCAGGCTGGCCGCGGATGCGGAGGCGATAGACGTTGCCTTTATCCTGCTGCACGGCATCCACGGCGAGGACGGCACCATGCAGGGGTTTCTGGACCTGCTCGGCATTCCCTATCAGGGCGCCGGGGTCCTGGGCAGCGCTCTGGCCATGGACAAGAACCTGGCCAAGACCATGTACCGGCTGCACGGTTTGCCGGTGGCTCCCTGGGAGATGGCCGTGCCCGGAGACGTGGATGATGCGCAACGTTTGCTTGCGATCCTGCGCCTGCCCCTGGTGATCAAGCCGGTACGCCAGGGTTCAAGTATCGGCATGTCCATTGTCCGGGAAGAGTCTGAGCTTGGTCCCGCCCTGGCCCTGGCCTTTGAGCATGACCGTGAGGTCTTGGTCGAGGAGTTTATCAGCGGTCGGGAGATCACGGTCGGGGTGATCGGCAATGACGAGCTCGAGGCCCTGCCGCTGGTAGAGATCATTCCGGACGCCAAATACGATTTTTTTGATTACGAGGCCAAGTACAGGGAGGGCGCCACCCGGGAGATCTGTCCGGCCGAGGTGGACGACTTGGTTTGGGAAAAGGCTCAGCAGTACGGCCTGACCGCGCACCGGGCCCTGCAGCTTCGGGGCTACAGCCGCACCGACATGATTATAGGCGATGACGGAATATATCTCCTGGAGACCAACACTATCCCGGGCATGACTCCCACCAGTTTGCTGCCTCAGGCCGCGGCCGCGTTCGGCCTTGATTTTCCGGCTCTGCTGGATCGCCTTGTCGAGCTGGCCCTGGACGGAGCAGGTGACAGGAGAGTGTCTCCAAAGGAGAGGCTGTGACCCTTCCCGGATGTAAAACAAAGATTGTCTGCACCCTTGGTCCGGCTTCTGATACACCGGAAATGATCCGGGCCATGATTGAGGCGGGTATGAATATTGCCCGGCTCAACTTCTCCCATGGCGATTTTGCCGGCCACGGCAGGGTGATTGCCAGGATCCGGAAGGCTGCGGGAGAGGCGGGCAAGCGTGTTGCCATCCTGGCGGACCTGCCTGGACCCAAGATGCGTATCGGCGTGTTTGGTTCAGAACCGGTTCTCTTGAATTCTGGTGACATGTTCATCCTGACCACTGAAGATGTGGTTGGCGACCAGAGGCGTGTTTCCGTGACCCTGAAGCGTCTGACCGAGGTCGTGGCCCGGGGTGACACCCTGTTTTTGAACGACGGTCTGATCCAGCTTGAGGTCGTCGAAATCCAGGGGACCGATGTCCGCTGCAGGGTTGTGGTGGGCGGTGAACTGTGGTCCAGAAAGGGACTGAATCTGCCCGGCATTGACCTGGGAGAAAGCGCCTTTACGGCCAGGGATCAGGAGTGCATGAAGTTTGCCCTGGAAAACGGGGTGGACTGCATCAGCCAGTCGTTTGTCCAGGATCCGGCCGATGTGGAGGCGGTGCGGCGCGAGGCCCGGGCCCTGGGACATGATCCCTTTATTATCGCCAAGATCGAACGGCGCAGGAACAGGAAGAATATCGACGAGATTCTGGCCGTGAGCGACGGCATCATGGTTGCCCGGGGTGACCTGGGGGTCGAGATCCCCATTGAGGAGATCGCCCCGGTGCAGAAGATGATTATCGCCCGGGCCAATCTGGCCGGCAAGCCCGTGATCACTGCCACCCAGATGCTTGAGTCCATGACAACCAACAGACGGCCGACAAGGGCCGAGGCGACCGACGTGGCCAATGCTATCCTGGACGGTACCGACTGCGTCATGCTTTCCGGCGAGTCCGCCATGGGCAGGTATCCGGTTGACGCGGTCAGGATGCTGGTCAGGATCGCCGCCGCAACCGAGCCGATACGCCCGGTCGGGCATCTCAGGAGACTGCGGGAGTACCAGCGGGTTCCTTCAAAAAGCGGCATGATGCGTTTGATCGGCCGCAGCGTGGAGCGGGCAGTGCTTGAAACAGGAAGCAAAGCGGTCCTGGTGCCCAGCGCCGGCGGCACGACCGCACGGAACATGGCCCGATTCAAGCTGTCTGCCTGGATTTTCGCGGTCAGCCCCAGGGAAAAAACCTGCCGGGATCTGCTCTTTTCCTATGGAGTCGTTCCGTTGCTCCATCATGAAAAACCAGGAGACTGGACTGGTTATGCCGGGAAACTGGCGGAACAATATCAGGTCGGGGGAAACTGTTTCATCCTGACCGAAGGGCCTGCCCCGGATCATCCCCATGTTAATTACCGGATGGAGATTATAGAAATTTCCTGAATCCGTGTGCGTTCACATCAGGTACTCAGCCTTGGGTGCGTCACGAACGGATCCGGTTTCAGATGTTGTCAAAGGTCAGTTCGCCCCTGGCGGCAAAGGGCATCTTCCTGTTCGTTGCGTCGTCACCCTGTATGGTCAGCACATGGCCGCTGAGTTCATAGCTGATCGGCTTTGATTTTTCCGCGTCTGTCTGCCGCAGACGGATGAGCATGGAGGTGACCATGTCCAGGGTGGATGCGAATACGGGTACCTGGATGACCGC
>JAJRTB010000102.1 GCA_024278495.1 Deltaproteobacteria bacterium | reverse complement strand
TAAGCGTACCGTTCTCCTCGACCGGGGCACGGCGGATGCCGGCCCGGTAAATCAGGCGGGCGACATAACGGACATCCATGTCGGCCGGCACGGTAATGACCGGTTTGGTCATGATCTCATACACGTTCACCTCGTCGGGTGAACGACCCTGCAGGATGATCCCCTTGATAAAATCCTGCACAACCACGATGCCCCAGGCATCATCAGGATCCCGCTTGTTGACCAGAAGAGAGGCGACTCGTTCCGTCCGCATCACGGCCGCGGCCTCCCGGGCGGTGGCCATGCCATCGATGGCCACGACCCCGCTCTTCATCACGTCCCGCGCCCGTATAATCGTCCTGCTGTCTCTTTCCATGGTGTTCTCCCGTCCTTGTTTCTGCCTGCGGCTGAAAGAAAAGAATTTTTTTAGAAATAACTGTCACGGACCTCTTCCTTGAATTTCTCCATCTGGCTCTCCAGGCCCACCACATGCTCGACCGGCACCACAAAAGCGATACCGGTGCCGGGCTCGTGGAACTTACCGGCGGTCTTGACGGCGTCGAGGATCTTGTTCACCAGGTGTTCCTCCACCAGGAACATGATAATATCGGTCTGCGCCTCAAGCGACAGGCCGAAAAAGGTCTTGGCCTCGCGGATACCGGTGCCCCGGGCCGGAATGATCGTCGCTCCGGTCGCGCCGCCCTTCTTGGCTGCTTCAACGACCTTGTCGGTTATGTCCGCCTTGACCGATGATAATATAAGTTTGAACAGCATCACTCGTCTCCCTGTCTTTTTCCGGTATATTTTGCGCGCAGGCTCGTTATCTGAGCATACCCCATTACACTGATAATTGGAAAGAGGCTGGCAAAGGCGATCAGGCCGAATCCATCCAGGGCGGGATTGCGGCCCGGCACGGTGGCGGCCAGGCCCAGGCCGAGAGCCGCCACCAGCGGCACCGTCACGGTTGAAGTGGTGACCCCGCCCGAATCATAGGCCAGGGCGACAATACTCTTGGGCGCGAACATGGTCTGGACAATAACCACCAGATAGCCAACAAGAATATACATGTACAGCGGTGTCCCGCTGACAATCCGAAACGTCCCGAGGCTGATGCCGAACGCCACGCCCAGGGCCACGGTAATCCGCAAACCCCACTGGCTGATGGTCCCGGCCGAGACCTCATGGGCCTTGTAGGCCACGGCTATAAGGGAGGGTTCGGCAATGGTGGTGGCAAAACCGATCATGGCGGCGAACAGGTATACCCAGCCGTACGCACTCCAGTCGGCTACTGCCGCGGACTCGCCCGCGCCATGGATAAAGGCGGGATCCGAGAGCTGGGCAGCCATGATTCGGCCCAGGGGAAAGAGCGCCTTTTCCAGGCCGAGCAGAAACAGGGTCAGGCCGAGAACCACATAGACACCTCCGAGGACAACCCGCCGAAGGTGTGGAATGGGACGTCGCAAGACAAAGAGCTGAAACGCGAAGACCAGGAGAATAATGGGCAGCACGTCCCGGCTGGTGGCCATCAGTATTGATGCGAAATTATTGACAAACCCTGCAACCATAGGCACCCCTCTCACCCAAAGACCAGCATGCCGTAGCCCATGACAAAGATCATGGGCAGAAGCGAGGCAAAGGCGATCAGGCCGAACCCGTCCACCAGCGGACTCCGGCCCCTGATAACCGAGGCAAGGCCCACGCCAAGGGCCGTGACCAGGGGAACCGTAATGGTGGAGGTCGTGACCCCGCCCGCGTCATAGGCGATGCCGACAATTTCTTTTGGAGCGAATATGGTCATCAGCATTACAACTGCGTAGCCGCCGATAATCAGGTAATGGACCGGCCAGCCCCGGATGATGCGCAGGACCCCGATGAGAATGGCAAGCCCGACCGAAAAGGCCACCGACATGCGCAGACCAAGGGCATATTGTTCCAGGGACGCCGCACCCGGATCAATCAGTCCCTCCTGGCCCGCGACCCTGGCCGCCTCCGCTGCCACGGCAATAAGCGCCGGTTCCGCCACTGTGGTCGAAAACCCCAGGGCAAAGGCAAAGACAAGCAGCCAGAACAGGCTGCCCTTGGCGGCAAGCGCGCGCGCCATGGACTCTCCCAGGGGAAACAGGCCCATTTCCAGCCCCTGGACAAACAGGGCAAGCCCCGCCACCACCAGCAGGGAACCGGTCAGGAGCTCTTCCACCTGGGGCAGGTGCTGCCGCAGAACAACTATCTGGAAAAAGGCGATAACAAGAACAATAGGTGTCAGGTCGGCAACCGCGTCCCTGAGCTTTTTCAGGAGAAGAGAAACAATCATCCCGCTTGCGCTGAACAGATGTGCCGGAACTGAACCTTATCCATCGTCCGCGTCCCTGAAAAATTGCGCGACCTCGTAGCCGCGTCCGGACGACAGGTCCCTGACCATACCCTCTACCCGATCAGCCCTGAACGTTTTCCGGGTATCGGTTGTGGTGCAGACACCCTCAAAAAAAAGAAGGCCATTCTCTTCCCAGGCCCGGACCACCTCAACGGTCCAGTCCCTGGCACGGCCCAGCGGTCCGTTGTAGCGGAGGGAGAGGTGCCCGTGAGTAAGCGGTTCTTTTTCCACCCGGTCAGAGCGGACATCCACATCCCCGCGAATCACTGTTTTTTTCTTCCTGATAACCGCGATCATGAACAGGGTATACAGAACACCCAGGACAAGGCCGGCGGCCAGCCAGAGCAGAAAGACCCTTTTCTGCTCTTCTTCAATGGACATGGGCTGCGGACTCTCTGAACGGGGGGAAGTCCCCACCATGTTGGAGAGCCTGACAAACTGATCCCTGCGGATAAAACCGGGCAGCCCTTCCGGGGTGGTGAACTCCACCCTTTCGTCGGTAAAGGAGTACTCCCTGACAACAACGCCCGCACCGTCGCGGGTGGTGATGAGATAAAGCTCCTCCGCCGCCCCCGCGACAGGCAGGGCGGACAGGAGCAGCAGAAGCATGATTGATACAGCCGCAGGCGGCAGGCCCGGCAGGGACGCCAGACACCTGAGCGCTTTATGCAACCACCTGTACATTTCAACACCCATACTGCATTTGTACCTGAAACGGCCGGGAAGGGCCACTGGAAAGTTCCGCGGATCTTTTCCGGCCTCTCCGTTCACCCCGCTCCCAAGGTGACATTTTTTGTCACAAAACAG
>JAJRTB010000101.1 GCA_024278495.1 Deltaproteobacteria bacterium | reverse complement strand
CCATATCCCCTCTTTCTGTTGAGTAATCCTGTGACAAACAGCAGGCTGATGCCTGCCAGCACGGCGATCTTGCCCGCCAGAGGCGCGCCTTCGGCGCCGGCCCCCAGATTCCAGTTCTGGACCAGGGCCGCGCCCATCAGCATGCCCATGACCGTGACCCCGGCGTCGTTGTCGCCCTGGCCCGCGGCAACAAGCTGGCGCAGGGGGCAGCCCCGGATCAGGATCGAACCGAAACCGACCATGAACATTCCCATGAAGGCCCAGCCGTAATCAGGGCTGGAACTGGGCTGGCCCTGGAGACCGAAATGAAACTGGCCGGTCAGGATCGAGGCGACCAGGGCAAAGACGAAAAACGAGCCGATACTGATCAGCAGGCCGGTGGAGCGGGGGCAGTTCATCAGCTCCCGGGGTCCCCAGAGGAATATCCGGGCAATGCCGCCGGTAATGCAGAACCGGGTGCGCTGGGCAAGCGCCCCGACCAGGAGGCCGACCCCGAGGGAAAGCGCGAACGGGGCATGCTGGGCAGCAGAGCCCTTTTCACTCCGGGCGATAAAATCGGGTTGAATAACGGCAAGGACCAGGAGAAGAAGCATGACCCCGGGCACGATCAGGCCGCCCGCCCTGGGGGTGGGCCTGGACTCACCGAGCCGGAAGCCGTTTTCAATGAATTCAAGGCCCACATAGATACCCGCCACCAGGCCGACCAGGCCGGCAATGGCAGAGATGTCTCCGGCGCTTATGCGCAGGATCATCTTGATGGGACAGCCGATGAACAGGGCGCAGCCGATGATCAGCAGCATGCCGATCAGAAAGCGGAGCAGGGGCGAGCTGCCCCCGGTTGATTTGAATTCACGGGTAACAAGCGACAAACCAAAGGCGCCCAGGACAAACCCGATAAGCTCCGGCCGCAGGTACTGCATGCGGATATTGTCGTGAAATCCGAGCGCTCCGGCCACGTTTTCCATGAAACAGGCGGCGCAGAGTCCGGTGTTTGCCGGGTTGCCATACCAGGAAAGGAAGACGGCGCCGACACCGATGACCGCCCCCATGATGATGAACTGCAACTTCATCTCTCTTGCCTACCCGCAACTTCCGGCCAGCTTCCTCTTCATGTAATAGACCGTTTCCCGGTCCGTTTTCAGGGTCCTGTCTCCGGGGTTATCCCTGAGTCCGGCTTCGATTGCGGCCATGGCCTCCTCAACAGTGACCTTGATTTTTTTACCCTGGAAGAGCGGTGTCTTCTTGTCCAGGAAATCCGGGTTGAGCCCGATTGCTTCTCTGTACTGATACATGGCGGCCACAGGTTGCTGACGCCGCAGGAGGATGTCGCCTTTCAGCATGTAGAGCTTGCCTTCGAAGGGGTTGTCGTCCAACAGTGCGTCCACCAGCAGTTCGGATTTTTCGATATTATCCCCGGCCAGCAGGGTTTTGGCCAGTTGAATCTTGCGCTCCAGCTCAGCCGGGGTGGCAGACTGTGCGGCGGCAACGCGCTGGAACCGGTTTTTCTCTTCGACGGGACGACGGCTGTCCAGGACAAGCAGAACCGTGCCGTAGAGCACCAGGGCCGCGACAACAAATGTCGTCAACTTATCAAGTTTATCCATACGGTTGATAAAGTATGCATCAGAGGAACTGTTGGCAACCGTTATTGTTTTCCCGAATCCGCTGGGCGCGGGGATTCGGGATCTTGCGCGGCAGGCCGCTGCAACACCGGAGAAAATGTCGGCGGTTATCTGGGCTGATGCTCGCTGGGCTGCGTTTTTTCCACCTTCTGTTTCATCAGGGGCAGGTCATCGGGCAGGCTGTTTTTATCAAGTTTTCTGGCCTTGACCTTGGCCTCGATTTCCTCCCGTTTTTTCTCCGGCACCGGGATGGGGAACATAACGATGTCAACATCGGTAAACTCATCACCATCATTGCCGATGATATAGGCGGCCGGTTGTTCTGACTTGCCGCCGATGCCGATCGGCCTGGTCTGGCCGAGGGTGCCCATCAAATCGCCGGGCTTTGGCCGACCCGCCCGGGTCAGGGTCTTGCGGGCCACGAAAAAGTAGCGGCCGGGGGAAATTTCAAGTCTGTAGGCGCCCTTGTCGTCAGTCTCCGGCGAAATAAAGACCCCCTTGGGATCATTGATGTCCTTTTTGACCACCACCACGGCCCCGGCAACGCCTTTGCCCTCGTCGTCGATCACCCGGCCGGACACGGAAAACCGTTTCTTCAGCCCGGGAAAGGCGTTCGGCTCCCGCACCGTGACCGTGCCGATATCGGTCTTTTCGGCGGCCTGTACTTCAAAGATCCTGTATGTGCCGTCTTTGTCAAAGGCGGAAAATCGTTTTTGTCCCCTGGCCGGCGCGCCGCCTACCCAGCGTTTCTGCATGAGCGCGCCCAGGAAGTATTTTCCGGCCGGAAAGAGCGGCGTCTCAAACCTGCCGTCTTCCCTGATAAAGGCGATCATCATCGGCGCCCGCTTTGTTGCGCCGTAATCCTGGTGTTCCCCGGAGCCGCCGACATCTTCAAAAAAGGCGACAATGCCGTAGGGCATGGGGGAACCGTCCTCAAGGATGATCCTGCCGGTCAGGGAACCGGCGTTTTCAATATCGAATTTATCCTTGTCTTTTGTGCCGGGGTCGGGAGCCGCCAGGGCCAGGGTCACGGCGCAAAGGATAAGGGCGGCCAGGGCGGCCGCCGTTATACTGTTGTTTCGCATGGTCAGTCCTCTTGTGCTGTTGTGCCTGGGATGAGCTTGTACAAAGCCGCAAATTTCCGGCACTGATTCAGTGATAATCAGGAAATAATAGAGTATATAGACTGTCATGCCCAAATCCTGCAACTTTTTCATTGTTTTGTGAACCGATTTTTGACCATGCGGATATTGTGCCCCCGCCTGATTATGGCCCTGTTTCTGGTCCTGCTGTTGTCAACCACCGCATGCAGGCAGCGGTCCGGGACCGTCCCCGCCTACCGGATCGGCTACATGATCTGCAACTCCGAGGAAGAGACCCTGCGCCGCTTCGCGCCGCTGACCCTGTATCTGAGCCGGAAACTCGGCGTCAACCTGGAACCGGTGGCCATCGACACCCTGCAGTTCGGCGGCGCCATCGACGATCTTGATTTCACCCATACCAATTCCCTGCTCTACATCATGTACAACAGGTTCAACGGCCTGGAGATCCTGGCGGCTGAAAAGCGCGGCGAGCTGGGCGCCCGGTCAAGGGGACTGGTGGCGGTCCTGAAGAAGAGCGGCATAACCTCGGTGGAGCAGCTGAAGGGGAAACGGATGATCTTCGGCCCCATGCTGGCTCCCACCGGCTTCATGAGCCAGGTGTATGCCCTGAAGGAGCAGGGGTTTTCCATAGACGATGACCTTGCTTCCTATGATTTTCCCACCGGCGCCTTCAAGCATGAAAAGGTGATCTATTCGGTCCTGTTCGGCAGGTATGACGCGGGCGCTTTTCCCTACTATGATTTTGAAATCATGGCCAGACAGGGCAAGGTCAACCCGGATGATTTCACCATTCTGGCCGAGGGGCCGCTGATTCCCTGGTGTAATTTCGCCGTGACCCAGCGGGTGGACGCGGACCTGGCCCGCCGGTTCAAGGCCGCCCTGCTGGAGCTGAAGGAGGGTGATCTTGTGGAAATGGATGACGGCGAGCGGATCGATATCCTGGAACGGGCCCAGCTGCAGGGTTTTGCGGACGTGAGCGACGCGGATTTCGATATCGTCCGGCAAATGGCCAGGGCAACCAACATGCCTCCCTATCAGGAGTACTGAGCCGTCTGGGCTAGAAAAGAACACGGCCGATGCCGGGTTCCTGACGGGAATCATAGATTTTCGGACCGCCGGGGCTCCAGCGGTTGCCGGTCAGGTCAATGTCGCCGGTGTTGAATTCGCCCATCTGCACGTCATAACGGGAGTTGCCGGAGATCCCGTTGGCCGTGATGGTCAGGCGGCCGTCCTTTTCATCCCGGACCTGGATGCCGACCTTATTGCGGCTGATCGTGTTGCCCTTGACCGAGCCGACGGCCAGGTTCGGCACGAGACCAAAGCTGTTCTCCCGGAACGTGTTTGCCCGGAAATCAACCGGCCCGCCCCTGAACATGGCGCCCCTGTTATTGTGCTGAAATGTGCAGCCCCAGACGTTGAGCAGGGAGCCGTGGCTGTGGAGCGCGGTTGCGGCTTGCTCAAAGTCGCAGTTGATAAAATCACCGGTTCCGTTTTCCACCATCAGCTGGTGCCACTGCCCGTTCTCCCCGTTTTCTGCTCCGGTAAAGCGGATGCGCCGGTCCGGCAGGCCGATGGCGGTGATGCGCCCATTGATCCACATGCCGCGCTTCGGGGCAAAGAGGACAGTCGTGCCGGGCAGAAGGCGCAATTCAAGACCGGCCGGCAGCGATACCTTGCGGCTGACGCCCATCTCCCCCTCCCAGACCGTGTCATCCCCGATAAAGGGCAGGGGCCAGGTAAAGGGAACCGGGCCGGTATGGACGGGCTCAAACCTGACCGTGCCGAGCTGCGATTCGTCCTTTTTGTCATAGATCACCCGGGCCGGGTCATCGCTG
>JAJRTB010000005.1 GCA_024278495.1 Deltaproteobacteria bacterium | reverse complement strand
CTGATGCGCAAGGCCGACAGTCAGCTGGAGTTTGATCTGGACCTGGCCCGGCAGGAAAGCCGGGAAAATCCGGTGTACTATGTCCAGTACGCCCACGCCCGCCTCTGTTCCATCGAGCGGCAGGCCAGGGAAAACGGGATTGGAACGCCTGCGGCGGACGCGGCCCGCCTTGAACTTTTGCAGGAGCCTGAAGAGGCGGAACTGCTCAAGGCCCTGGCCGAATACCCGGCCCTGGTACGCTCGGCGGCCCGGGAGCTGGAGCCGCACCGGATTATTTTTTACCTGATCAACCTGGCCGGGCTCTTTCACGGGTATTACCGTCTGCACAGGGTGGTGGGGGATGACATGGAGTTGACCGGGGCCAGGCTCTGTTTCTGCCGGGCTCTGAAAACGGTGCTGCGCAACGGCCTGCACCTGGTGGGCCTGCGGGCTCCGGAAAAAATGTAAACCACTGGCAGCCGTGAATTGAGGGGCAAGGTGGCGACCCGGACAAAGAAACGCAAGGCGAAAAAGACCTTTCGGTTCCAACTGACCCTGCCCGGGATTATCGGGATCGGGGTGGTGAGTTTCTGTCTTTTCCTGTGGATGTTTCTCCTGGGCATCTGGGCCGGTCAGACCATCCTGCTGCCGGTTGGTGCGGCGGGACACAGAGGAGGCGGCCAGGTTGTTTCCTCCGGGCTGCGGGACGCGCCGGTGACCCTGTTGCCCGGCGCCAGAAAAAAGGCGGGATCCGGGGAGTAGGCCGGTTGACCTGAAACGGGAGACTGGGTACACTGCGAGCTGAATCCGTGAACGCTCACTGATTCAGGATTTTGTCATTGTACCCTGAGACTGGTTACACGTTCGCGGATTCGGACACAATACTTGATGGGCTCGTAAAATCCGCATGAACTGGTCGAACGTTACGATAAATCAACAAGTTGCGGAACTTGTTCGTTGGGTTCGGGAGTTTTTGTGAATACGATAATACGTGACGTATGATTTCCGAAAGCGATATCGCAAACAGGATTCGACCGGCCCGCATGGGTGATGTCAGGGACATCCACGCCCTTCTGCAGTTCTATGCCCGGAAAGGTTTGCTGCTGGGACGGTCGATCAGCTCCCTGTATGATCACCTGCGGGATTTTGTCGTGTATGAGGATCGGGGCGTCCAGGGGGTCTGTTCGCTGCACATCAGCTGGGAAGATCTGGCCGAGATCCGTTCCCTGGCCGTGGAGGAAAAATACCAGGGCAGGGGCGTGGGCGAGGCCCTGGTCCGGGCCTGCCTCCGGGAGGCGGGTCGCCTGGAGATCGGTCGGGTTTTTACCCTGACCTATCAGTCTCCTTTTTTCCGCAAGCTGGGTTTTGTCGAGATCGAACACCGGGAGCTGCCTCATAAGGTGTGGAGCGATTGCCTGAACTGCCCCCAGTTTCCGGATTGCGATGAAGACGCGATGCTCTGGACAGGGGACAAGGGCTGAGCCTGCGCCCCTGACCACTTCAAATTTTTGGCAGGTAAAACGTAACCAATCACAGGGTACAATGAAACAATGCACAAAATCCCTACGTTGTGACGAGTTGCGAGAACGCTGCATTTTAAAAACATATTATTATAGATGCCCTGTACGACAGTTCCGGGCGCAAGGTGGAACAACACAATGATAGCAAAGGTACTCACCAGGGTCTTCGGCAGCAAGAATGACCGTATTCTGAAGGAAATGCGCCGTGTCGTCGATCGGATCAATACTCTGGAACCGGAGGTCCGGGAGCTTGACGATGCCGCGCTGGCCGCCAAAACCACGGAGTTCAAAGAGCGGATCGGGAAAGGAGAATCCCTGGATGATCTCCTGGTCGAGGCGTTTGCCGTGGTCCGGGAGGCGGCCCGCCGGGTCCTGGGCGAGCGTCATTATGACGTCCAGTTGATAGGTGGCCTGACCCTGCACCGGGGCATGATCGCGGAGATGAAAACCGGTGAGGGCAAGACCCTGACCTCGACTTTGCCCATCTATCTCAACGCCCTTTCCGGCAAGGGAGTGCATGTGGTCACGGTCAACGATTACCTGGCCAAACGGGATGTCGAGTGGATGGGCCAGGTGTACCGCTTCCTTGGTTTGAGTGTCGGTTCCATTGTGCATGACATGGATGACGAGGCCCGGCGCGAGGCGTACGGAGCCGATATTACCTACGGGACCAACAACGAGTTCGGTTTTGATTACCTGCGCGACAACATGAAGTTCGATATCCGGGATTTCTGTCAGCGCGGCTTCAACTTTGCCATTGTCGACGAGGTGGACTCCATCCTGATCGACGAGGCCCGGACTCCGCTGATCATATCCGGCCCGGCCGACATGTCCACCGACCTCTATCTCAAGGTCGACCGGATCATGAAGCATTTCAGGAAGGACGAGCATTTCACCATTGATGAAAAGGCCCGTCAGGTCATGCTTACTGACGAGGGCGTGGCCCTGGGCGAGGAGTTACTCGAGATCGACAATCTTTACGACCCCCGCAACATCGACATGCTGCACCATATCAACCAGGCCCTCAAGGCGCATCAGCTCTTTCAGCGGGACGTGGATTATATCGTCAAGAACGGCGAGGTGGTCATTGTCGATGAGTTCACCGGCCGGACCATGGAAGGGCGCCGTTACAGCGACGGGCTCCACCAGGCCCTGGAGGCCAAGGAAGGTGTCAAGATCGAGAAGGAAAACCAGACGCTCGCCTCGATCACCTTTCAGAATTATTTCCGCATGTACGACAAGCTGGCGGGTATGACCGGTACCGCCGATACCGAAGCGGCCGAGTTCAAAAAGATTTACGATCTGGACGTGGTGGTGATCCCGACCCACCAGAAGATGATCCGGATTGATTACGCCGATGTTATTTACAAGAATCAGGCGGCCAAGTACCGGGCGATCATCCGGGAGATTCAGGAACTGCACAAGAAGGGCCAGCCGGTGCTGGTGGGCACAATCTCCATTGACGTGTCTGAAAAGATTTCCAAGATGCTGAAAAAAGCCGGGGTCAGGCACGACGTGCTCAACGCCAAGCACCATGAGCGGGAAGCCGAGATCATTGCCGGCGCCGGTCAGAAGGGGCGGGTGACCATTGCCACCAACATGGCCGGTCGAGGTACCGACATCAAGCTGGGTGAGGGGGTCGTTGAGCTTGGCGGCCTGCATATCCTCGGCACCAGCAGGCACGAGAGCCGCCGGATCGACAACCAGTTGCGCGGTCGCTCCGGCCGCCAGGGCGACCCGGGTTCGTCCCGCTTCTTCCTGTCCCTGGAGGACGATATCCTGCGGGTCTTCGGCTCGGACCGGATTTCCGGCATTATGGACAAACTCGGCATGGAGGAGGACGAGCCCATTGAACACTCCATGATCAGTCGGGCCATTGAAAACGCCCAGCGCAAGGTTGAGGGACATCACTTCGAGATCAGGAAGCATCTGCTTGAGTATGACGATGTCATGAACAAGCAGCGTGAGGTTATTTACCGCCAGCGGCGAGAGGTTCTGGAGAGCGACAATATCCGCTCCATTATCGATGACATGATCACCGACCTGGTCGAAGGCGTGGCCGGTGAGTTTGCCGATACCAGGATTCCGTCCCAGGACTGGGACTGGAACGCCATCAACGAGCGGGTCCTGGAACTGTTCAACGTGCAGCTCAAGTGGGAAGAGGCGTTTCGGAGTGATCTCAAGCCGGAGGCCTTTACCGAAAAACTGCTGGACAATGTCATGGATGCGTATCGGCGGCAGGAGGAGAGTAACGGTGAGCAGCAGATGCGACAACTGGAGCGCATCATTGTCCTTCAGATAGTTGACACCCACTGGAAAGATCACCTGCTCAGCATGGACCACCTGAAAGAGGGGATAGGTCTGCGCGGCTATGGTCAGAAGAATCCCTTGAACGAGTACAAACGCGAAGGGTTTGAACTGTTCATGGCCATGGTTGAGACGGTCAAGGAGCAGGTGATCAAGACCCTGATGCGTGTCCAGGTGGTGCAGGATGAGGAGGTTCAGCGGCTCGAGGAAGAACAGCGGCGCAAGCAGCAGGAAATGGAGTTGAGCCGGGGCGGCGCGGGCGCCGGGAAGGAGCGCGAGCCGATCAAACGGGCCGGGGAAAAAGTCGGCCGCAACGCCCCCTGTCCCTGCGGGTCCGGCAAGAAGTACAAGAAGTGCTGCGGCCGGGTTTAGCCTGCCTGTGAACAATTACAAGTTTTTATTCTGTGCTGAAAAGAGTTACTGGTCCCGTGATCAGATGCGCCTGTTTCACAAAGATCGCAGCAGATTGTTTGTGGGTAACCAATCACAGGGTAAAATAAAAAAAACCTGAATCCGTGACGAAAATTTGTGGCTTTGGCAACTGACGCATTGAAAAAGTGAAATATTTGTTCACCCATTCAACCAGACGGGCGCTCACGGATTCAGCAAAATGTATAAAACCGCTTACGTTTGTGGAATGCGCTAATTGGCCTGGCGCATTACCTTGGGACGCGGCCTGCCGTTTGAGGCCAGCTTGACGATCATCCGGTCAGTCTTTTGCAGGCGGGTGACCAGGGTCCTGAACATCTTCTTGGCAACGTCCGGATATTTCTCGATTAACTCCAGCAGCTTGTAGCCCGGGTAGCGGGTCACGGCACAGCGACCGACCGAGACAATGGAGGCAAAGCGCGGTTCACCCGACATTGCCGCCATCTCCCCGAAGTATTCGCCCGGCTCGGTGATTTCCGCGATCTTTTTGCCGCTCTTCAGGACCGCGATCCGACCGCGGGTCAGCTTGAAGAAATCATTATCCTTGTTGCCTTCCTGGATAATGACATCACCGTCCTCATACTCTTCAACCTCCGGGTTGACCAGGTAGGCCGGCAAGCTTTCTTCCCGGACAACCGTTCGGCGCAGGGCCTCTTCCAGACTGGTGATGCCCTGGGCGACCTTCATCAGCGCCGCCCGGCGCAGGGGGATCATGCCCTCCTTGATCGCGATCTTGTACAGCTGATCTTCAGGCACCTCGGCGGCAATGGCCTTGGCCACCTCTTCGGTCACCTCGAGCAATTCAAAGAAACCGACCCGGCCCTTGTAGCCCAGTCCGTTGCATTCCTTGCAGCCGACCGCGCTGTAGGTGACCAGGTCTTCCAGCTCCTCTTCCCTGAACCCGGCGGCAAGCAGATCATCCGGCTCATGATGGATAACGGTTTTGCAGTTTTTGCAGAGTCGCCGGCCAAGACGCTGGGCCAGGACCATGGTCAGAGAGCCGGCCAGCAGGTAGGGTGGAATACCGATATCGATCATACGGCTGACCGATGAGGGCGCGTCGTTGGTATGCAGGGTCGAAAAGACCAGGTGGCCGGTCATGGCCGCTTTCATGGCGATTTCAGCGGTGTCAATGTCCCGGATTTCACCAACCATGATGATATCGGGATCCTGCCGCAGGAAGGCTTTGAGCGCCGCCGGGAAGGTCATGCCGACTTCGGTGTTGACGTTGACCTGGCAGATGCCCCGGAAGTTGAACTCGACCGGATCCTCGGCGGTCAGGATTTTGATGTCTTCCCGGTTCAGGGAGTTGAGCGCCGAATACAGGGTAACCGTCTTGCCGGAACCGGTCGGGCCGGTAACCAGAAGCAAACCCTGGGGCCTGGCAAGGCACCGCTTGAGCATGGCAAAGGTTTCCGGTTCAAAACCGAGCATGGTCAGGTCGACGTTGAGCGAACTCTTGTCCAGGATTCGCAGAACTATGCCCTCGCCGTGGAGCAGGGGCAGGGTGGAGACCCGGAAGTCAACAGACTTGTTAGCTCCGACCCGCATCTTGATCCGTCCGTCCTGGGGCACCCTGCGCTCGGTGATGTTCAGGCCTGAGAGGATCTTGACCCGGGCAACCATGGCGTTCCTGATATTCAGGGGCAGGTTCATCGACTTGAACAGGGACCCGTCCTTGCGGTACCGGACCTACATGGATTTTTCAAAGGGCTCGATGTGGATGTCACTGACCCCTTCCTGGACCGCCTTGATCAGGATGCCCTCCACCAGGCGGATGATGGGGGCGTCTGAGGCGGAGTAGGCGTCGGCGATCTCCTGCTCCTCCTCGGTGGTGATCTCGAAATCCTCGGCCGCGTCCGAGACCAGGGCGCCGAAATCATCGACGGTGGTGACCTCGACTTCCTCCACCTCCACTTCATCCCGGGTGAAGAAGGAGTTGTACTCCTCCTCGTCGATATTATAGTATTTTTTATAGGCGTTGATTATTTCAATGGCCGTGGAAACACAGACATTGAGCCCCTTCTTGACGGTCTCCTGAAGTTCTTCCACCTCGTTTGAGTCGGTGGGCTCGGCCATGGTAACCTGGAGCGTGTTGCCGGCGACCCGGAGTGGAAAGGCAAGAAATTTCTTGGCCACCTCGTAGGGCATGAGCTTGAGGGCGTCTTCGCTGGGAGGCTCCTTGGAGATATAGACGGCCGGATAGTTGTGCTGCCGGCTGAGGAAGTTGACAATTGTATCCTGCTCGATATAGCCGTTGTCCAGAAGGATATGGCTCAGGCGGCGGCCGTTTTTCTTCTGCTCCTTTTTGGCCATTTCAAACTGATGGGCCGTGATATATCCGGCCTTACTGAGCAGTTCGCCGATTTTAAGCCTGCTGGCGCCGGACTGGTCCTTGACTGTCGAACGTCTGCGGCTGGTGGTACGTGAGGGAGCTGACATAATTTTTGTTTGATGTGATAATCTGTGGAATGATTCCCTGTTTGGCCGTTCTTTTGTTCGAGAAGTACATTATAATAAATAATTATACTACAAAAAAAAACACCGGTCAAAAGAGATACCCCTCTTTTGACCGGTGAATGGAGATATCAAAGGTCGTTCTGTTTAGAAAACGCCCTTGACCTTGCCGGTATCGACATCCACGTCAATCCGACGGTAGGCCGGATCGGACGCCGTTCCCGGCATCAGGCTGATGGCGCCTGCCACCGGAACCACAAAGCCCGCGCCCTTGTAGGTGAGGATGTCGCGGATCGGCAGGGTCCAGCCGGTGGGGACACCTTTCTTGCTCGGGTCATGCGACAGGGAGAGATGGGTCTTGACCATGCAGGTGGTCATCTCCTTCATCTCCGGATCCGCCTCGATCCGCTTGAGCTTGGCCGCGGCCTCGGGTGAATAGGAGACGCCGTCGCCGCCGTAGACCTCCTTGACGATCAGCTCGATCCGCTCGGACAGCGGGGTCTCCAGGTCGTAGAGGAATTTGAATTCGTTTTCCTCCTCGCAGGCGTCGGCCACGGCATCGGCGAACTCCAGGGCGCCGTCGCCGCCGTGTTCCCAGTGCCGTGACAGGGCGACCCTGGCGCCGGCCGCCTCGGACAGGCGACGGACCGCGGCAATCTCGTCGTCAGTGTCGGTATAGAAGGCGTTGATGCAGACCACCGGGTTGATCCCGGCTTTCTTGACCGTCTCGATGTGATGGATGAGGTTCTTGCAGCCCTCTTCAACCCAGCCGACGTTTTCTCCTTCGTATTCCTTGGGCATGGGCTTGCCCGGCACCGGAATCGGGGCGCCGCCGTGGCACTTGAGGGCCCGGATGGTGGCGACCACGACAGCGCAGTGCGGTTTGAGGCCGGAGTAGCGGCACTTGAGGTTCCAGAATTTTTCAAAGCCGATGTCGGCGCCGAAGCCGGACTCGGTGACGTTGTAATCGGCCAGCTTGAGCGCGACCCGGTCGGCGATGACCGAGGACTGGCCAATGGCGATGTTGGCGAACGGGCCGGCATGAACCACGACCGGCTGACCTTCCAGGGTCTGCATCAGGTTCGGGTTGATGGCATCCACCATCCAGGCGGTCATGGCGCCGTCCACCTCCAGGTCGGCGGTGGTGATGGGCCGGTCCTGCTTGTCGTAGGCCACCACGATCTTGCCGATCCGCTCGCGCATGTCCTTGAGATCCTTGGCAATGGAGAGGATGGCCATGATCTCGGAGGAAACCGCGATGTTGAAGCCGGACTGCATGGTCATGCCGTCCATCTTGCCGCCGATGCCCATGGTGATGTTACGCAGGGCCTGGGCGCAGAAGTCCATGATCCAGCGGAATTCCACCTTCTTGGGATGGATGTCGAGCCGTTTCAGGTTGCGCTGGGCCAGCTGCTCGTCGGTGTAGTTGCACTCATGCTGCATCCGGGAGGTAAGCGCGACCATCCCCAGGTTGTGGGCGTTCATGATGGCGTTGATGTCGCCGGTCATACCGAGGGAGAACGGGGTGAGCGGGATGCACTGGGCCAGGCCGCCACCGGCGGCGGAGCCCTTGATGTTCATGGTCGGGCCGCCCGAGGGCTGACGAATGGCGCCGACAACGGATTTGCCCCGCTTGCCCAACCCCTGGACCAGGCCCATGGCGCATGTTGACTTACCTTCGCCCAGTGGGGTCGGGCTGATGGCGGTTACGTCGACATACTTGCCGTCCGGCCTGTCCTTGAGCAGGTCAAGGATCTTGCGGTAGTCCAGTTTGGCCAGGTAGTGGCCGTGCGGCAGCAGTTCCTCTTTTTCGAGGCCGAGCTGTTCCGCCAGCTCATAGACGGTTTTCATCCGGCTTTCCGCTTCTTCGGCGATTTCCCAGTCTGCGTGTTTGGTGGGATCAAGGGCCATGGGGGTCCTCCTTTCGATAAATTTATGTGTTGTCGGGTCGGTGGCTGTTCATGAAACCGCGTAAGTTCACCGGGGGTGGAGTTGAAGATTGTCATGTTCTTTTCGGAAAACAATCTTCCGGCACGGTATCTGAACGTTGCAAAGTCCCGCATATGTAGCAGGTTCAGGCCATTCTGTCAAGAGAATGGTGAATGGTCAATGTTGGCTTTTGCGTGCAGTGACGCGGACCTGTGCTTCGGCAGGGTGGGGCCGGAGCTCAGTCGAGGCTGAGTTCCGGGAAGCGGGCCAGCAGCTCCTTGTGCAGCGGAATCATGACCTCCCGCATGGAGGGCTCGGCCGCCCTGGTGGTCCGCAGCCTGAAGATATGCTTCCACTCCCGCAGGTTGGCGTAGACAATCAGTTCGGTCTTGCAGGAGTTGGGCAGGACCGTTCTGGCCGCCTGGGCCGTGGAGGTCTTAAGCAGCTTCAGGTAGATCTTTTCGGTCTCTTCCATGGCCTGTCGCCACAGGCCGTATTCCGGACTGCTCTCCTCAAAAAACATCGGTTTGATAAAGGTGACCTCGCCGCCGAACTTGTTATCCGAATAGCGGCAGTAGCGCTGACTTTCCTGGAGAAATGAGCAGGGCCGGTGCCGGACGATTTCGTGGGTCACGGCCCGGTTGACGATGAACTTGACCCCCAGGTGCCTGTGGTTGAGCCGCAGCGCGGGCGGGAACTTGTCCACCTCGTTCAGGGGAACCTTGGCAACGGCTATTTCTGTGTCCGTCTCCAGACCTGACTGCGGCAGGATGGTTTCAAAGAAATAGGGATGGCGCCCGGCCAACAGGGCGGCCATGGCCCTGACCAGGGTGCATTCGGGATGGAAGATAAGCATCTCCCGGAAGGCCCTGACGCTGCCGGTGACAAGCAGCGAATCAGCATCCCGGTCAAGGTGGAGGTACCTGGGCTGGGTCGCCATGAGCTCAGCCAGCAGGTCCGGATCAACCGGCGCGATCCTGAGGGTGACGACCCCCATCTCCAGGACCGAGTTGTGACCGTGCTCGGCCATCTTGCGGACAAAGGGGATGGCGGAATCCTGGTCAATCCGCTCTTCGCTCTTATAGCAGATACGGCCGCTGTATTCTATACGGACCGCCAGGCTCCGGCTGTCAAGCTCATCCAGGATTTCATACGACGGGGGAACAATCTTCATGGCGGCTCCTTGCGCTTTTCGCAATCGGTCTGTTTATGCCCCGGGAAT
>JAJRTB010000100.1 GCA_024278495.1 Deltaproteobacteria bacterium | reverse complement strand
GGTAACCATGTCCGGACCGATATCCCGGGCAATATCAACCATTTCCCTTGAAGCCGCCATTTCCAGGTTGAGCCGGGTTTTGACGGTCTGGCGCAGGAGACGGACGTCCCTGTCCTGGATATGGCGACGGTCTTCGCGCAGGTGCACGACGATACCGGCGGCGCCTGCCAGCTCGCAGACTGCCGCGGCAGTGACCGGGTCCGGTTCAATGGTGCCGCGGGCCTCTCTGACGGTTGCGACATGATCGACGTTGACGGCAAGATGTACCATGGTGGTCCTCCTGGGGTGTTTTAGGTAACGAAAAAGCTCCTGCTCCCTGTCCCACATATCTTCTGCTTCCTTACGCGAGCGTTCGTGGTCAAGGCCCAGCAGGTGGAGCAGGCCGTGGATGATCAGTCTGATTAGCCGGTCATGCAGGGTCGTGTTCTCCGCCCCGGCCTCCCGGGCGGCCGTGTCCACTGAAACCAGGATGTCGCCCAGCCCGCTTTGGATGAGTTCCGCGGGGACGCCATCATTTCCAGCCGCAGCCGGAAAGGACAAAACATTGGTTGGCCCCTTCTTCCCACGGTACTGCTTGTTGTAGGCGCTGATTTGGCGGTCAGTCATGAACACGACGTTGACGTTCCTGTGGTCCTGGCAGAGACGTCGCATGATCCGCCCGATCTGCTTGTGCAGGAGCGGCTGGTTGAGTGCGCCGGCGATTTTTGTACTCTGGCAGATAATGGTCAGGGGCATGTCTGCACCGGGGGGGTTTGTTTTATCGCAGTGCTCGGCCGGTGTTTCCGGCTTTTTCGCGGGAACCGTTTTGTCCCTTTCTTTCGTAGGCCTCGATGACCTCCTGGACCAGGGGATGGCGCACCACGTCTGATTTTGCAAAATAGCTGAACGTGATCCCCTTGACATCCTGCAGGATATTCCGCGCGTCAACTAGGCCGGAACAGGTGGAGCTGGGCAGGTCGATCTGGGTTATATCGCCGGTGACCACGGCCCGGGAATCAAAGCCGATTCTGGTCAGAAACATTTTCATCTGTTCCCGGGTGGTGTTCTGGGCCTCGTCCAGGATGATGAAGGCGTTGTTTAAGGTCCGGCCCCGCATGAAGGCCAGGGGCGCGATTTCTATGATCCCCCGGTCAACAAGCTCCTGGGCCCTGTCCCGGCCGAGCATGTCACTTAAGGCATCTGTAAGTGGGCGCAGGTACGGGTCTACTTTCTGGGCCATGTCGCCGGGCAGAAATCCCAGCTTTTCTCCTGCTTCCACCGCCGGTCGGGTCAGAATAATGGAGCGGACCTGTTCAGCGGCCAGGGCCGAGACCGCCATGGCCACGGCCAGGTATGTCTTGCCGGTGCCGGCCGGACCGATCCCGAACACGATGTCGTTGTGCCGGATCGCATCGATATAGTTCTTCTGGTTGATACTCTTGGGGGAGATAACCCTGTTGCGGGAGGTTATGTAGACCTTGTCCAGAAAGATACTTTCAAGGCGCGCCTCGGGTGATGCGGCCAGTATCTTCATGCCAAAGGCAATATCCTGGGTAAAGATCGGGTAGCCCCTGGTGATGAGTCTGTAGAGTTGCTCCAGGAGCGAGGCGGCAAGGTCAACACCGTGGCCCGGCCCGGTCAGCCGGACCTGGCTACCGCGGGTGTGAATGGTCACGCCCGCGGCCAGTTCAATAGTCTGCAGGTTTCTGTTCAGGTCGCCGAACAGGGTCTGGGCGGTGGTATTGTCCGGGAAGTGCAGCTCTCTGCTTTTCCGGTCAGGGGATAGAACGGTGGAGCTCAACGAAACCTCGACTCAGTTTGCCGACCCCTTTTTGGCTTTTGCCAGTTCCTGGTTGATGAGCTGCTGAAGCGCATCGGGACTCCTGTTTTCAACCAGTCTGCCGTTGACAAACATGGTCGGGGTTCCGGTGACCTGGGCATTGGCCCCATCCGAGATGTCCTTGTCCAGGCGCTGTTTGGCTGCCTCACTGGCCCGGTCCAGGTTGAACCGATCCATGTCAAGGCCGATCTCCTCGGCCGCCGCTGTAATTTTTTCGGCCGTAATGGGGTTCATGGCAAAGATGGCGTCATGCATCTGCCAGAACTTACCCTGGTTGTGGGCGGCAATGCCGGCCAGAGCCGCAGGAATTGCCATGTTATGGAGCGAGGGGAGCGGAAAATTTTTAAAAACGATCTTAACGGTTTTGGGATTATTTTCGAGCACCTGCTCGAGCAGCGGCTGGATCTTGCCGCAGTAGGGTCATTGAAAGTCAGAGAAGACAGCCAGTACCACCGGCGCGTTCGCCTCCCCCAGAAAGGGTGCCCCTGTTATATCGATATTGACGGAAAAGCTGACGGACACGCTGGTAAAGGTGTTCTGTTCGCTGTCAATCAGGTAGAGCATCTCGCCGCGTGGGGCGATATCAATGGCCGTCACGCCCTTGGCCACAGGGATGGCTCCCTGTTTGACTCCGTCGGCGGAGTACACATGAACCCTGCTGTCGTTGCCGAGGATGTAGACACGTCTGTTATCCAGGGTGTGGACAATATCCAGCGGTTTGGCATCGAGTTTCCATGATGCCCTGACCGTTGTTTCAACGGAGTTGCCGGTTTTTGCTGCTGCTGCTGCTGCGTTCACCAGAAGGAACGAAGCCATAAGGAGCAGAACAGGGGTAAGCATTTTTCTCATAATCGAATCCTTTTTTATTGTGTCTGAGAGAAGAGGAACTGTAAACACTGACCGGGCACTCTATGCTTTCAACACGTTATAACGCGTATCCGTCGGATTCGCAACTTTTTGCGAGCGCATCAGTTATTCAGCCTTGTATCGTCGCGGGTATTGATCTGTCGTTATGCCCGGCCCGGCGCCCTTTTTTTTGCAAGCTCATCAAGTGTAACTCGTCACAGGGTTTGTAACTCTGCGATTTTACCTGTCCATAATTTGTAAGTGGTCAAGGGGGCCGCAGATTCGTGCAGGCGCGACTGACCGCAGGTAAGCGACCGCAGGGAGACTCCGATAGCCGACTATGCGGGCAGTCGCGACCGTGCGAAGATGCGGTGCCCCTGATCACTTACCATCAAGTTTGCGGACAACCTGTTTCAGGTCGTCCCAATCACTGCATTGAACGGTAAGGGCGAGTCTGTCGTCTTCAAAGGAAGGAGAGTGACTGACCTGCATGTTGGGGGGCAGGTTCAGGCGGGCCAGGTGCTTGCGAAACTGTTTTTTTGCCTCGTTCAGCCGGGGAGAGCACTCGTTGTCGAGCCATTTGAGCATGGCCGCCGCCTGTTGTGGAATGTTGGCCCTGCCCTCCCCCGCCGGAACAGGTGCATTTCGCATGATATCGCGAAGTGGAGAGCCGCGGCGCATAGCCAGCTCAAAACTCATGGAAATGAAACGTTGCTGTTTTGAGCCGCTCAGGTTGAGTTGTCGTATGATTTCCAGGAGAAAGAGCTGGTCGCTCTCGGAGAGCCTGCGTATTTTCCGTGCATTGACAGGTTTTATGGTTCCGTCGTGCAGGGCCTGAAGGATCGGGAGGGGCGATTTTGATATTTCCAGCAGCTCGTTGAGGGCATGGCTGTTTTGTTTGAGACCAAGCATGGCGAGGAAGGGCATGACGTCTTTCTCGTTGCGGTTTTGCAACAGTTTTTTTGCGAGATTGGCCTGTTCAACAATGGAAAGGGGGGCATCCAGGGAGGCGTGCGTCAGGAGCAAGGCGAATATGCGGGTCTCGTCAGAGCCGGGCGGAACTACCAGGCAGGGGATGTGTTTTTCCGGATGTGCCTGCAGGGAGGCCAGTACTCTTTTTCTGCCGGAGACAATGGTGAAACGTTCAGGTCGGGTTTCCCCGACCAGAGGTGGGTGCATGACGCCAAATTCCTGTATGGATGAGATCAGGCTCCGCGGCGGAGACTCTTCCAGAGGCGCAAGCATATAGCGTTTGTCATCGAGGTCGAGGCGAGAAGGTGGAATCTGGCTGGTGAGGGGGGGAAGGGGCATGCTCTGGGTAACTGCTCTGTTATGCGGTGGAGCGGAGTGAAAAAACGCGCCGCCCCGGGCGGCACGTTTAATCGTTGCGAAAAAAGATGAGCTCGTAACAGGTACTGCAGGCTCACCGGGTACAACTATGCTTCGACGAGCTGCAGCGTTAATCCATCGGACCCGCATTTTTTTGCGAATCCGGCAACAAAGTGTTCAGCGTTTATTGATTGTTGATCTCAGGATACCTGAAGGCTTGAAGGTGACAACGCGACGTGCGTCAAGGGTCAGTTCGTCACCTGTTTGAGGGTTTCTGCCCCGCCTTGATTTTTTGTCTTTGACGTTAAATTTCCCGAATCCGCTCAGGAGGAGAGAGTCGCCGTTTATAAGGGCTGTCTTGGAGATGGATAAAAAAGCTTCGACAGCACTTGTCGCCTGAGCCTTTGTCATGGAAGGATGTGATTTGTAAACCTGCTGTACCAGGTCCGCTTTGGTCAGGGTCATGATGTGTACACCTCCAGTTGAGAAGAAATACTCGCTTGTAACGGAGACATTATTGGTCTTCTTCTGATCGTATCGTATTGTTTTTTCGGGACTTGTCAAATTCTCTTTTTTTACAGGAAGCGGAAGGCGTTTTTGCCGGCATAGACTGCCGCCGCGCCCAGTTCCTCCTCGATGCGCAAAAGCTGGTTGTACTTGGCGACCCGGTCGCTCCGTGACGGAGCCCCTGTCTTGATCTGGCCCGTGTTCAATGCCACGGCAAGATCAGCAATGGTTACGTCCTCTGTTTCGCCTGACCGGTGGGAGATAACAGACGTGTACCCTGCCCGGTGAGCCATGTCCACCGCGTCAATGGTCTCGGTTACCGTTCCGATCTGGTTCAGCTTGATGAGAATGGAGTTTGCCGTCCCGCTCCGGATGCCTTTCTGCAGGATGGCCGTGTTGGTTACAAAGATGTCGTCACCGACGATCTGGATCTTGTGTCCCAGTTTGTCAGTCATCTGTTTCCACCCCTTCCAGTCAGCTTCCGCCAGGCCGTCCTCGATGGAGATAAGGGGGTATTTCTTGACCCAGGCCGCGTAAAAGGAGATCAGCTCGGCGGCTGTTTTCTTTGATTTCTTTTCGGCGCGTAAGACGTATTTTTTGGTTTTTCCTGAATAAAATTCACTGGCTGCCGCGTCAATGCCGATGCAGATATCTTTGCCGGGCCTGAATCCTGCCCTGGTGATACCTTCCAGGATCGATTCCATGGCCTCTTCATTGGAGCGGAGGTTGGGAGCAAAGCCGCCTTCGTCGCCGACAGCGGTCTGCAACCCTTTTTTCTT
>JAJRTB010000099.1 GCA_024278495.1 Deltaproteobacteria bacterium | reverse complement strand
TGTGCAGGACCTCGTCGATATCGGCACTGCCGGCCAGGAAAGTGGAAAGCCCCCTGGAGTTGTCGGCAAGTTCAAAGATCGTGTGCAGGGTAGGTTTGCGCATGTCCGTGTCGATGAGCAGGATGCGGCTGCCCGAGGTCAACAGCGCAAGGCTGATGTTGGTTGACAGGGTCGACTTGCCCGCGTTGGGCAGGACGCTGGTCACCATGATGGTTTTGGGCGGAGTCTCGGAGGTGGAGAGTTCAATGGAGAACATGGCGGTGCGGACAGCCTCGGCCAGAGGCGACTTGGGATCGCTGTACAACTTGAAGGCCAGTTCCTTTTCCTCCTCGGGTTCGTGGTCGGTGTAGGGAATAAGACCCAGGACCGGCATGCGGTAGCGGCTGCCGAATTCCTCCGGGTTCTTGATGGTGTTGTCCAGGTATTCCAGGAGAAAGGCCAGGCCAACGCCCCCGAAGACGCCGAGCATGATGCCCATGAGCAGCTGACGGCGCACGTTGGGCTTGTAGGGCGCAAGCGGCGGCCGGGCCGTGTCGATTATCTCGATGTTGTCGGCCCCGGCGCCGACCGAGGCGCTGATCTCCTTGGAGCGCGACAGGAGGCTGTTGTAGACCTCCTTGTTGGAGACCACCTCCCGGTCCAGGATCTTGTACTGGGTGGCCTTGTCGTTCAGTTCAATGGCAAGCTGCTTTTGCTTTTCGGCCATGGCAATAAGCCGCTTTTCATTATCCAGGGCCGCCTCGTACTCAAGCCGGATCGAGTCGATGATACGGAGCTGTTCCTTGGTGTAGCGGTCGTAGAGATCCTGCATCTTGGCCTTGATCTCCTTGATCTTGGGATACTCGTCCTTGAAGGTTGAGCTCAAGACCTGGTACTCGGAAAGCAGCGCGTTGTACTCACTCTTGAGTTCCTGGAGCAGTTCGTTGTTCATGACGGCGGGCAGGTTTTCGCCGCCGCTCTTCAGGGTCTGCCGGTACATCGATTCCCGGGCAATTCGCTCGGTTACCGCGGTTGAGAGGGCGTCGTTCACCTCTTCCAGCTGGCGCATGACAAGGTTGAGCTTCGAGTCCAGGGAGATTATGCCGGTGCGGCGCGCAAATTCGTTGAGATCTTTTTCTGATTTTTCCAGCTTGATCTTGGCCGCCTCAATCTGTTTGTCCAGGAAGACCCCGGCCGAATGGAACGAGGCCAGCCGCCCCTCCATGGTGACCTCCAGAAACTGTTGCATAAGGTTGTTGACCAGGTCAGCGGCCAGCCGTGCGTTAGTGCTTTCAAAACTGATTTCCAGGAGCTGGGTGTTCTTGACCGGGGTAATGCGCAGCCCTTTTTTTATTTTGTTGAGGTTGCGTTCGAACTTGACCTGCTCCATGAACTCAGGGTCCGCGGCGACAACCGGGTCGGTCTCGGCCCTGGGCCGGATCAGGTCCATAACCATTGATTTCAGGGCGGCGACCGTGTTCTTGAGACTGGTCAGGAACCCCTGTGATTCGGGCTTGACGTCATCGCCGGCAAAAACCGGATTATTGTCCAGGTCCATTACCCGGATGACCCTGCCCAGGAGCCGGTCGCTCCTCAGAAGGCTCACCTGGGTAGCGATAAACTCCTGGGATTTGAGGTAGCTCTCGTCAAGGTCCTGCAGGGTCGTGGATATCTTGCCCTTGGGTGAGACCTTGATGCTGCCCTTGGCGAGATAGAGCGGGGTCTCGGACAGGGTGGAGACGGCAACAAAGGTGAAGACCACGATCAGGGTCAGGATGACAACCCATTTGCGCCGCAGGATCACATCAATGTAATCAAGCAGGTGGACTTCACCGTCGTCGAGATCCGGCATGGTCTCGCGGACATAGGTTGAGGGCAGGTGGGACTGCTCCTGCTGAACCGCCACCCGGCGGTTTTCCCATTGGTTTTCAGGTGGTTGGGGAAATCTGGTCATTTTTTTATTCATTTCCATGTCAATGGGATACGATCAGTCTCCTGATCCGGCTGATCAGGCCATTGGTCTGAGTCAACGGGCGTTGCGGCAGCGGCGGCCGCACCGCTGTTTTTCCGGTGAGCAGTTGTCTGGGGTTGCGGTGAAACGCGGTCGTCACTGTTTCCGCGCCCAGAAGCCGGTTCAGCTGTTGCATCTGTTTCAGTGTCGGCGCCGTGCGTCCGGAGCGGCCATGGGTATCCGTGGCCAGGAAGTGGACCAGGCCTGCCTCAAAGAACGCGAGGCCCGTGGCCTGCTCTTTTTTGCCGTATACGCCGAGAAGCGAGGCGATGTTGACCTGGAGCCTGGCCCCGGCCGCGACCAGGTTCCCGACAAGGTCCGGGTTGCGCCGGAACATGGCGCACCGTTCAGGATGGGCGATAATGATTCGCCTCTGTCCGGCCGCGGCCAGGCATTGCTCGAGGATTCGGCTACCAGGGAGTTCGGGGGTGTTCAGGGGAAATTCTACCAGGAAGATACCGGTGTCCGCCAGGGACAGCAGCTCATCCGGCTTTACCCGGCCGCGGACAAGATCGCTGACAGCGATTTCCATGCCGGGCAGGATCCGCAGGGCAACACCGGCCGATTCAAGCTGTTGTTCGGTTTCGCATGCCAGTTGTCTGACCTGATCGGGTGTCGGATTCCAGCGGGAGCCCTGGATGGAGTGGGGAGTGGCAATGACGGTATCAATCCCGACGGCGCGGCAGGCCGCGGCCGTGGCCAGGGTCTGGGCAAAGGTCGCGGGGCCGTCGTCCAGGCCGGGCAGGATGTGGCTGTGGATGTCAACAAATCCGTTTTGCTCAGCGCAGTTCATCTTCCATCCCCTGGCTGACAGCTGCCTGGAGCATGGCTGCCAGCGTGAGCGCGTACACCGCGTTGACCGGCAGCCGCCAGATAAAATCAGATACCCCGTGCATCAGGAAACCGAGAAGGGCGACAAAGGTGCAGACAGCCGTGACCGTAACATCGGGGACCTGAACCAGGCCGGGAGCCGCGTCCAGCATCTTTTTGACGGCCCGACCCCGGCGGACCATGCCCCGGGCCAGCCAGGCCGCGACCAGGAGAAAAACCGGAAGGCCCAGCTCAATGGCCAGTTCCACATACTCGTTATGGGCAAAATCAAACCATGTGTCACCGGGCACTTCCCGCAGGTACACCGGAGAGAGGAACCTGTAGGCGCCCATGCCGATACCGGTGAGCAGGTGGTCCTTGAGCATGGAGAGGCTGTCCAGCCAGAGCATGATCCGGCCCATGGCGCCTTCGTAGATGGTCAGGAAACGGTTCGTCACCTGGGCAAAACCGATCATGCCGCCGTAGGTCAGGGTAAAGACGAGAAAGGTCAACCCGGAAGCTGTTTTTATCCGTCTGGAAAAAGGAAGCAGGATCAGAAGCAGGGAGGCCATGACCAGCATGACCAGGATACCGCCCCGGGATCGGGAAAAGATAACAGCCAGGATCATCAAACCGGCGCTCCAGAACGGCAGGGCCGCCTTCTGAAAGATCAGGGAAAGGCGGTCCGCCAGGGATGTCTTTTCTTTTTTCCGGCGCAGCCAGGCGTGACGTTTTAATACCGGTTTGGAGAGGATGATGGCAAGCACCAGGGACATGGGCCAGCACAGGTTCATAAAGGCGGCGTACTGGTTGCGGTAGATGATGGTGCCCCGGGCGCATCCCTCGGCCCCGAGAGCGCTGGGCAGCCAGAGAACGCCCAGGGCTGGGTTCATGGCCTGAAGCAGGCCATAAACCGCCTCAAACGTGCCGACAAGCATGAGTATCCAGAGAACGGTGATCCGGCGCCGTTCCCGGATGAACAGAAGGGTCGCAAAATAAAAGGCGGCTGACAGCGTCAGCAGGTATATCGCGTAGGAACGGGTGACTGGGGCATAGTAGCTCAGGGAAGCACCTGTTGTGTCAAGGTCGGCGAAGATCCGGGCCGCGTGCTGTGCCTCGGCCCGCACCGGCGACAGCAACTCAACCAGGAAGAGGGGCAGGGGCATGGAGGTGAGGAAAATAAAAGCGATAAAGGCCAGGGGGATAAGGGTCTGTTTGCGCACCAGGGAGGCGCGGCTTTCTTCAAAGTTGAAAATAAGCCAGCTGCCGCAACTCAAGAGCAGAATAACGGTGTACAACCCCTGAACAAGGGGATGGCGGGCGCCAAACAGGAGCGGGATTGTGGCCAGAACAAAGAAGAAGGCCGGGGCTGCAAACTGTTTCGGACGCACGTGTTGACTATCGTGGGGTTGACAGGATCATTTTACCGGATTGGAATAATTTATCCCGGTGCCCATGAAGCCGATGCTGAATCCGACGCCGCTGTAGAAGGAACGTATGCCGCTGGCCTCTACAAAAATGACATCACCGTCGCGCAGGAGCAGTTCCTTCCAGGGGCCGTTCCTGATACTTGTGTTGCGGTTTTCACGCATGGCGATAATGTCTTCCATGGAGATCTGCACTATTTCCCGTTTCCCCTCTTTTGTTTTTCTGATCAGCTTGATATCCTGTTCGTCGGCATACGCGGCCAGGCCTCCGGCTGAGGCAATGGCGCTGTCAATGGTCATTTTGCCGTCGATCTTGAAGGCTCCCGGGCGTCGTACCGCGCCGTCCACCTGGATCATGTCGCTTTCGGTCACAAAAATGACGTCACCGCCCTGGATCATCATATTCATTTCCATGCGGCCCTGGGTCAGGAGCGCGTCCAGATCGACCAGGAAGACCTTGTTGTTCCCGGAATTTCTGTCACGGCGGGTGACATAGGCCGTGTCACCGGCCGTCGGGGCCAGGCCGCCCGCAAGGGCAAGAACCTCCAGGAGTCGTTTGCGGGACTGGGTTTCAAAGGTGCCGGGCTGCTTGACCGCGCCGACCAGGGTGACGTGCTGGTTCATCCGTTCCTTGATGAACAGGGAAACGTGGGCGGTATGCATGTAGTCCTTGACCAGGGCCTCCTCTATTTTCTTTTCAGCCTCACCCGCGGTCAATCCCTCGACATGGACCCGCCCGAGCAGGGGCATGGCAACGTCGCCCCTGGAGCTGACCCGGGTTTCGGTGTTCAGCTCATCAGATTCAAAGACTGTGATTGCGACCAGATCGCCTGCCCCGATAATATAGTCCGTGACAATGTCGTTGCCCACGGAAGCCCGGGCCGAGGCAAAGGTGCCGCTGGGCACGAATTTCCTGGTGCTTTGGATCGGAGCCGCGCCTGCCTCCTGCTGGAAATCCTCAAAGCTGACCGTTGGCTGCAGCTGCTGCCGGGCGCAGGCAGGCAGCAGCAACAGAAGCAACAGGGAGTGAAGGATGGCTTTATGTATCATTCGGGCAATAAAACGTAAACGAGACGGGGAAGCATCTTTCCCGTCTCGTGCGCTTGATCTTTGCTCGCAAGAGTGCCGGAGCGTCTGGGGGTGGTACTACTGATTGGGACTTGCTGATGTGCCGCCGCCCGTGCTGTTGTCGATGATGATAGCGGTTCCGGCCGCGGCGCCGACCCCGGCCGCGATGATAATTCCCTTCTGGACAACGGTTTTGCAGCCCCAGTCAAACATGGGGCAGGGGACCAGTGCGCCCTCCTTGTCACCATCCTCTTCCTCGGCCGTGGGATTGGCCATGGCCAGAACCAGGGACCTGCCCGGCATGATGGTTTCGGTTGTGTCACCGTTTCTGACCAGCATGGAGCCGGTATCCATGGTGATGATCGTTGCGCTGTCCGTTACCTCGATGGACCCCTTGATGGCCGACCCGGTCGAGGCCGGGGCGATGAATCCTTCAGATTTGATGAAATGGCCGTCAGGAGTGAAAAAGGCGAATGAATGGGCAGTATCCGAGAGAATAAAATAGATCTTGCCGTTTTCCACGTAGAGGTTGAGTGATTCTTGTGACTCCTTCAGGGCAAACCTGGTCTGATCGACCACGCTTAACGCGATACCCTGCATTTTGACCATGCAGTTGCCCCGGCACTCCATAAGGGCGTTTTCGTCGATGGGTCCCTGGTTGGTGTAGGCGGCAACGACCTTGTTGTTTTTGTGCATCAGGACCTTGCCGTTGGTCATAATCCTGCCCTTGGTCACGGCCAGGGCCTGGCCGACGGCCAGGGATGTCAGGAGCACGGTAAAGAGGGTGATCGCGGCATGACGTGTTTTCATTTTTCTTCCCCTTGAAGGTCGGCAACGGTTGTATGATTTTTGAAAACCAATATACAATATGTAATTAAACATGTTTCCTGGGTTTACGCAAGATGATTTACACGCAGTTGTGCATGAAAAAGCATGGCCCGGCGCCGCCAAAATGAGCTGTTGATCCGGATCAATCCTCTTGTAAGGCACGGGTTCCGCTGGTAAGGTTGACCTGTACATATTGTCGGAAAGTATCTGGAGCAGAGCGCTTATGAAAAATATCCCATTGAATGAACGAATAATTTTT
>JAJRTB010000098.1 GCA_024278495.1 Deltaproteobacteria bacterium | reverse complement strand
TCTGTCCGCCCGGGCCGGAGGGAGTTCATCCGGCCCAACAGGTTATTGAGTGTTTTCCTCCTGAAACAGAGACGTCTGCAGCCCCTCCTGTTCAACCGAAACAGGGTCTGCCCCGCTTTCCTGCTCCAGCTCCCACTGCTCGATCCGGCTGAGCAGGGCGGCCACCCTGCCGCCGACCTCGGAACGTTCGCCGCGCAGTTCCTCAATGGTCGCCTTAAGCTGCTCACATTCACTGTCGCGCTCTTCGAGCTTCACCTCCAGGGCATGGTGCTGTTCCTTTAACTTTTTATACTTTCCCAGCAGATTGTCGACAAACTGTTCAAGCCGGGCTATTTCACTGCTTCCTTCCATTTTCCGTCCTCATGCCTCGCCGCCCTGCCAGGGCGTAATGTGTTGAAATCAATAGAACTCAAGCTACAAATCAAGTATACTGGTCCCTTGCCCTCAGCGCAAGGGATTAAAAAAAAGGGGCAGATTTTTTATACGTGGTCAGGTACAATCGCAGAGTTACAAACCCTGTGACGAGTTACGATTTTTTTTACGACAAAACCTGGATCGGTGAGCGTTCACCCGTGGTACAGATGAAAGTGATCGGGCCATGGGGCTATAGTAACCTATGCCCCATGGTCTGATCGCTTTCAGATGGGCCGCGGGTGGGCGCTCTGACGGGCGATGTCGAGCGAGAACTCGTCTGGTTGAACGAGAGAACAAATATTTCACTTTTTCAATACGTTAGTTGCCAAAGCCGCGAATTTTCGTCACGGATTCAGGACAAAAGCCATCCCGCATCTCAACGGCGACAACGCCAGTCTACCGGTCTCCCGTCCCGATAGGGCATGTACCCGTAAAAAACACGGGGGTCCCCGTCAAAAACCAGCGGCAGGAAAAAACGATCGCCCTCCCACATGGGCAGCTCATCGAGTTTTTCCAGAGGATGCCAGGCCAGCTCTCCCTCTTCGTTACGGGATCCCGGCGTCCCGGCAAAATCTGTGACCAGGAAAATAAACCCGAGCCAGTTCTCCCCGGCCGGGCCAAAGCCGGGCCAGTTGACAACACCGCGCAGCTCGGTCCGGCCACACTCAATACCGGCCTCTTCCCTTATCTCCCTGGTCAGACAGGTCAAGACATCCTCATCGGCTCGCGCCTTGCCCCCGAGACCGTTATACTTACCCAGGTGATGATCTCCGGGCCGGGCATTTCTGTACACCAGCAGAACATGGTTACGATCAGGCGACAGAATATAGCCCAGGGTTCCAACTATCGGTTCATACATGTCTGACGGAGCTCCGATTGTCGTTTTGGTCACATTTTTACCGTATGTATGCTATACTGAGTTTATTATTTTTGCACGGAATCGGCGCTGGTCCAACCGAAAAACCTTGGCCGCATATTTCATCCTGAATCCGTGACGAGAACTTGTGTCTTTGGCAACCAACGTATTGAAAAAGTGAAATATTTGTTCACACATTCAACCAGACGGGTTCTCACCCGGCTCCACCCGTCAGAGCGCCCGCCCGCGGCACATCTGAAAGCGATCAGACCATGGGACACAGGTCACCACAACCCCATGACCCGATCACGTTCATCTGCACCACGGATGAACGCTCACGGGTTCATGAAACTTGTCACTGTCCAAAAAAAATCCAAACCCGGCCTTCCCATCGGCCATAATGCTCCGCAACAGTACCATGTGCGTGACAAAAGGTGAAACCTGTTCCACCCGGCAGCCGTCGCCCCGACCCGGGCCGAAATGCTCTTCGTCTTCATTGTGGCCGTCCTCCTGCTTACGCTTCTCCCGGGAGCGGCCCACGCGCGAAAAGAACTCTTCCCGACCTATCCGTCCATTCGCGGAAATGTCCGATTCTGGGAAAACGTGTACAGCCGGTACACCACACGCCAGGCGATACTGCACGACAAGGAAAACCTGAATATCATCTATGAAATCGTTGAACTGGCCGACTGGGAGACACCCGGCGCCACCCGGGTCAACCGGAAGATGATCAAACTGGCCCGGCACCGTTACAAGTCCATCCTGTCCGCCCTGGCAACGGGTAAGAAACCGACCACCAGGGAAGAAAAGCGGGTTGCGGCCCTGTTTCCGACCCGCAGCAGGCACGCCTACAGGACAGCCCGTGACAGGATCCGGATGCAGATCGGCCAGAAGGACCGGTTTCTGGAAGGGATCATCCGTTCCGGCGCCTACATGCCCGCCATCAGGACCATCTTCCGCACCCACGGTCTGCCCGTAGAACTGGCCTACCTGCCGCACGTGGAATCCTCCTTCAACCCCAAGGCCTGCAGCAAGGCGGGCGCGGCCGGTCTCTGGCAGTTCACCCGTTCCACCGGCCGCAGGTACATGACCATCAACGACGTTATTGACGAACGCTACGACCCCATCTTTGCCACCCAGGCTGCGGCCGTCTTTCTGAAAGAGAACCATGAGGAACTCGGAAGCTGGCCCCTGGCCATCACCGCCTATAATTACGGCCGGCCCGGCATGAAGCGCGCCCTGCTG
>JAJRTB010000097.1 GCA_024278495.1 Deltaproteobacteria bacterium | reverse complement strand
TACGGCATAGAGCGGGCGTCGTTCCGGTTGAGGAAATCTCGGCCGGTATGGTTTCGGCCGGGTGAGCTTCGTGCTTGACATTGGGAACGAGTTGGATTAAAAATTTAAAGTTTACCCTGGCAGCTTCTCTGGCGTGGAGGTGTGTACTCGCAGTCCAGGGAAATTGCCATGAGAACCATGAGAAGAGACTGGGATGTTTGAGAACCTGACAGAGCGTCTTGAAGGCGCCTTTAAAAAACTTCGCGGCCACGGCAAGCTGACCGAGGAGAATATCCAGGAGGCCATGCAGGAGGTGCGGCGTGCCCTGCTGGAGGCCGATGTCAACTTCAAGGTCGTCAGGGATTTTATTGCCTCGGTTACGGAAAAGGCCGTTGGCCGTGAGGTCCTGGCCTCTCTGTCGCCGGGTCAGCAGGTTGTCAAGGTCGTTCATGACGAGCTGGTTGAGCTGCTGGGCAGCAAGACCGAGTCCCTGAAGCTTGATGGCCGCCAGCCTGTTACAATCATGCTGGCAGGATTGCAGGGCTCCGGTAAAACCACCACCGCGGCCAAGCTGGCCAGGCGTTTGCAGAAGCAGGGACGCAGGCCGTTCCTGGTTCCGGCTGACGTGTACCGCCCGGCCGCCATTGAGCAGTTGCATGTCCTGGGTGAGCGGATCGGGGTTCCGGTTTTCGGCTCGACTCCGGAAGACCAGCCCGTGGAGATCAGTCGCCGGGCCCTGGCCGAGGCCAGGGACAAGGGCTATGATACCGTGATCATCGACACCGCGGGCCGCCTGCATGTTGATGAGGAGCTGATGGAGGAGCTCAGGCAGATCAGCCGCGCCGTCAGCCTGACCGAGGTTTTGTTTGTGGCCGACGCCATGACCGGCCAGGACGCGGTCACGGTCGCGGACAGGTTCAACTCTGATCTTGAGATTACCGGTGTTGTCCTGACCAAGATGGAGGGTGACGCCAGGGGCGGCGCGGCGCTTTCCGTCAAAAAGGTGACCGGCAAGCCCATCAAGTTCGTCGGCGTGGGCGAGGGGGTTGACGCCCTGGAGGTCTTTCATCCGGACCGGGCCGCGTCGCGTATTCTCGGCATGGGTGATATTTTATCGCTCATTGAAAAGGCCGAAGAGGTTGTTGATCAGAAAAAGGCCAAAAAACTGGCCCGCAAGCTGCAAAAAAACGCCTTCACCCTGGAAGATTTCCTGGACCAGATCCAGCAGATCAAGAAGATGGGGAACCTGGAGGAGCTGATGGGGATGATCCCCGGCATCAACAAGTTCCGGCAGCTCAAGGACGCGCCCAAGCCGGATGAAAAGGAGCTGGCCCGGACCGAGGCGATTATCCGCTCCATGACCAGGGAGGAGCGGTGTAAGCATCAGATCATCAATGCCAGCCGCCGCCGTCGCATTGCCAAGGGTTCCGGCACATCGGTAAATGAGGTCAACCGGGTGATCAAGAGTTATACCATGATGTTGAAGATGATGAAAAAGATGCGGGGCAAGTCATTTGTCCGTGGTGGAAAGCGCCGCAAACTGCCCAAGGGGCTGGTTCGCTGAGCGTGAAGAAAAACAGGACCGTTGACGCGGCAGGAGTGCTGCACGGGGTCAACAAAAGGCAAGAATGCCGATACTTACATGCTGCTTGTGCACAAGCAGACACGGGAGGAAAACAAAGCGCATGGCTGTACGAATTCGATTGACCAGGATGGGAAGAAAAAAGAAGCCGTTTTACCGTATCGTAGTCGCCAATAACGAGGCCCCGAGGGACGGCAAGTTTCTGGAAATTGTCGGGACCTATGATCCGACCCGGGATCCGGCCGCGGTGACCCTTGACACGGAAAAGCTGAACCACTGGCTTGGCCGGGGAGCCGAGCCCACGGTAACGGTTCGCAGTCTCATCAGGAAGCACGCGGCCGCAGCGACTGAGAATGCCTGATGAAGGAGCTGATCGAGTTTATCGTCGGCAAGATGGTTGACAATCCCGATGCCGTGGCAGTGACGGAGCGGGAAGAGGACAATACCATTATTGTCGAGTTGCGGGTCGCCAGGGAAGATCTCGGCAAGGTGATCGGCAAGCAGGGCAGGACCGCCAAGGCAATGCGGGCAGTGCTGGCCGCGGCTGCCGGCAGGCTGGAGAAGCGCTCGCGCCTCGAAATCCTGGAGTAGGCATGGCCCGGGACTTTGTCCTGCTCGGCAAGATAACCAGGCCCCACGGTATCAGGGGTGAGGTCAAGATGCACCCCTATTCCGGTCAGCCTGAAAACATGCTGCAGTACCGGGTGGTCTTTATCGGAACCGGAAAGGCGGAAGAGCGGCAGCGTTTCGAGATCAGGCGGGCCAGGGTACAGGGGAACACCGTTCTTTTGAAGCTGACCGGCTGCGATGACCGGAACCGGGCCGAGACCCTGGCTGACCGGGAAGTATGGCTCGATTACCGGGACCTTCCGGAACTGGAGGATGACGAGTTCTACTGGGCCGACCTTCACGGCAAGGGGGTCAGGACCCGGGAGGGTCGTGAACTGGGCCGGGTGACCGGTCTGCTTGATACGGGAGCGCACACGGTGCTTTCCGTGACCGGGACCGGGCACGAGTACCTGGTGCCGGTACGCGATGAATTTGTTGTGCTCATTGACGAGCACGAGGTGATACTGGATCTGCCGCCGGGACTCCTTGAGATCAACAGGGGCTGAGCGGTGGTTTCATGCGGTTTGACATTCTGACCATTTTTCCCGAGCTTTTCGCCTCGCCCTTTGAAGAGGGTATATTGCGGCGGGCCCGGTCGAACGGCAAGATCCGGATCAGGCTGCATAATATCCGTGATTTTGCCGTGGACAGGCACAGGATGACGGATGACCGTCCCTTTGGGGGTGGCCCGGGCATGGTCATGAAACCCGAGCCGCTGACTGCGGCGCTGGATGCTGTCCAGGCCGAAGATGAGCCCGGCCGCGTGGTCCTGCTGAGCCCCCGCGGCGTCCCCTATAATCAGCGGATTGCCGAGCGGTTTGCCGGCTGCGGGCGGCTGGTTCTGGTCTGCGGCCGCTACGAGGGCGTTGATGAACGGGTCAGCCGCAGCCGAATCGATGAGGAGATCTCCATTGGCGATTACATCCTCACCGGTGGTGAAATAGGGGCCATGGTTATTGTGGATTCGGTGACCAGGCTGCTGCCCGGCGTGCTGGGCTCGGATGAATCGGCCGAAAGTGACAGTTTCAGCCGGGGACTGCTGAAGCATCCCCAGTACACGCGGCCCCGGATCTTTCAGGACATGGAAGTTCCTGAGATCCTGCTTTCCGGCGATCACGCGAAGATTGAAGAGTATCGCCTGGTTGAATCGGTCCGGGTGACGCTGAAGCGGCGGCCTGAACTGCTTGACCATGTGCAGTTCTCGGCCCGGGAGCGTAAACTTCTGCGCCGGGCCGGTCTGCTGAGTGCGAAGGGGTGGGCTGATGCGGACTGATCGGCCGCGTCTGATGGACATCGCCCTGCTGCATTATCCGGTGGTGAACAAGCGGGGCGAGACCATCGGCTCGGCCGTGACCAACCTGGATCTCCATGATCTGGCGCGGGCAGGCCGGACATACGGGATAGACACCTGCTGGATCGTGACCCCGTACGATGAGCAGCGTAAACTGGCCCGTCGGATTATCAGCCACTGGACAGACGGGTACGGCGGCAAGGTGAACCCGGACCGCAGGGAGGCGTTGTCGATCCTGCGGATCTGCAGTGATCTTGATGAGGTGCTTGCCGGGTGCGTTGCCAGGTGGGGAAAAAGGCCCCGGGTCCTGGCTACATGCGCCTCTCCGCGACCGAATACCCGGTCGTACGAAACGGTCCGGGAACAGGTGCGGCGGGATGAACCGCATCTGCTCCTGTTCGGCACGGCCTGGGGGCTGTCCCCTGAGGTGATGGCCGGAGTGGACGCAACCCTGCCGCCGTTGAAGGGCAGGGGAGAGTATAATCACCTTTCGGTGCGGTCGGCCGTGGCCATTATCCTGGACCGCCTGCTGGCAGAGAGATGAACGTGTATCAGGCCGGAGGCCGGCCTGTTTGCAAAGGTTGTAATGTCGAATAAAAAAAATATCGGATGGCGTGGAGGCATCCCTCGGGCTCGGGCCCGTAAAGCGTGAAACATGGCAATGAACATAATTGACAAGATTGACTAGGAGCAGATGCGTTTTGACCACCCCGACTTCCGTCCCGGCGACACGGTCAAGGTATACATCCGTATCGTTGAGGGTGACAAGGAGCGGGTCCAGGTTTTCCAGGGTGTGGTGATCAAGCGCAAGCGCGGCATGATGAACGCGACCTTTACCGTGCGTAAAATCTCAAACGGTATAGGCGTGGAAAAGACCTTTGCCACCCATTCACCCCGCCTGGAAAAGGTTGAGATCGTTTCCCGCGGCAAGGTACGGCGTTCCCGCCTCTACTACCTGCGCGAACGCCGCGGTAAAGCCGCCCGGATCAAGGAACGCGGTATCAACTGATCCTGCAGGTCAGCCGAAATATGGGGTTCAGGGCATAGGCACACGTATCCGTCATGGATAATCAGGACCATGC
>JAJRTB010000096.1 GCA_024278495.1 Deltaproteobacteria bacterium | reverse complement strand
TACCTGGATCCGTGAGCGTTCACCCGTGGTACAGATGAAAGTGATCGGGCCATGGGGCTATAGTAACCTATGCCCCATGGTTTGATCGCTTTCAGATGGGCCGCGGGTGGGCGCTCTGACGGGCGATGTCGAGTGAGAATTCGTCTGGTTGAGTGAGAGAACAAATATTTCACTTTTTCAATACGTTAGTTGCCAGTTCCGCGAATTTTCGTTACGGATTCAGGTATTTGAAAGGGAATTTGGGAAATGGGAGAGTCCACAAACACGCCGGAACAGCATCACAGAAGAATTTTCCTGACCGTAGCCGCGGGCGTGTTCATGTCGACCCTGGACAGTTCTCTTGTCAATGTGGCCCTGCCGTCGCTTATGGAGGTCTTTCACAGCTCACTGGCAGTGACGGAATGGGTGGTCCTGGTGTACCTGCTCGCCATAACAGTGCTGCTCGTTTTCTGGGGACGCCTGAGTTCGGTTGTGGGCCCGGGCCCTCTCTATTCCGGGGGAATGTTCATTTTCGGGTTGGGGTCTCTGCTCTGCGGTATCGCGCCGTCGGTCTGGTTCCTGATCGGATTTCGTTTTGTCCAGGCCGTGGGCGCCTCCATGATGATGGCCACCGGCCCGGCTCTGATCCGGGCCGTTTTTCCGCCGGAGCGACTTGGCCGGGGCCTTGGCATGATCGGGGTCGCCACCTCGATGGGATTGATGAGCGGGCCGGTGCTCAGCGGCCTGATCCTGCGCTGGGCCCACTGGCGGTTTCTCTTCTGGGTGACCGTACCGGTGGCCCTGTTTTTTTATATCCATGGCCGGACGGTCCTGGTTGCCTTCCACTCACGCTCCTCCGGGACGGGTGGGGCCTGCCGGGCAAAAGAAAAAAAACCGTTTGACAGGACCGGGGCCCTGCTTTGGGCGGGTACGGTCAGCCTGACCATCGTGCTGACGACCCACGCCGTCACTCTGTGTTGCGGGAATGGTACGGTCCCGACCCTGGTTTTCGTCGCGGGATCGTCAGCCGTGCTCCTGGGTTGGCTGCTGTTCTTCAGGCACGAGGCGGCCGCCCGGACTCCGATTTTACCGCTTGAGTTGTTCCGGCGCCGTTTTTTTGCCATGGCCATGGCCAGCAGCGCCCTATCCTTTGCGGCCCTTTTTTTTGTCTTGATCCTGATACCCTTTTACCTGGACCGGGTTATGGGGCTCGCGCCGGACCGTATCGGTTTTGTGATGACGGCCCTGCCGCTGAGTGTCTTCGTGGTGTCGCCTCTGGCCGGGCGCCTGTATGATCTGATAGGGGCCAGGATAGTGGCCACGACCGGCCTGGCCTGCTGCCTGGCCGGCCTGATCCTGCTGACCGGCCTGGCGCCGGATGATACCCTGGCAGGTATCGCCTTGCGACTGGCGCTCATGGGGTTCGGGCAGGCCCTGTTTCTCTCGCCCAACAGCGCCTCGGCCCTGGCCGGGGTCAGTGACCGGCAGGCCGGTCTGACCGCCGGCCTGCTGGCCACGGCCCGCAATTTCGGGATGCTTGGCGGCACCGCCCTGGCCGGATTGATCTTCGCGCTCTCCTTTGCCCGGGCGACCGGCGGCCTTGACATGCGTGATTTTACACCGGCTCTGACGCCGGAGTTCATGCTGGCGCTGAAAAGAACATTTCGGTTCGGGGTCGCGCTCTCCGGCCTGGCTGTTGCAGCCTCATGGCTGCGGCGGAAGACCGGAGCCGAAAAAAAATGAGTACGTGGTCGGGGACACCGCATCTTCGCACGGTCGCAACTGTCCGCATAGTCGGCTATCGGAGTCTCCCTGCGGTCGCTTACCTGCGGTCAGCCGCGTCTGCACGAACCTGCGGCCCCCCTGACCACTTGCAGATTTGAGGTAAATACAAACATCCAGGTGCCACTCCTGTGATCAGTTACAAAAATGATGGCGTCACTGATGCAGAGCGCAATCTGAAAATTTGAGCAGTGCCTCTGTGCCGCCCTGGTCCGATTTTTTGAGTTCCAGGGTGGCGTCGTGTTCTTCGGCGATGCGCCTGACCAGGGCCAGTCCCATGCCGGCGCCGGCCATCCTGGTGGTCAGGAAGGGGTCCGCGGCCTGATTTGCGATGTGGTCGGGTATGCCGTGGCCGGTATCCCTGATGGAGAGGATGACCTGGCCGGTATCATGGCTGACCGTGATGGTCAGCTCGCCGCCTTCGACCATTGCCTCGATCGCGTTTCGGATGAGATGAACGAGCATGCGCCGGAACCGGTGTGGATCGAGCCTGAGGACCGGGCCGGGTTCCGGCAGGTTGAGGCGATGGCTGATCTTTTTTTTCCGCAGGGTGTTGTAGAACAGGGCCAGTGTCTTGCGGATCAGCGGGTAGAGAGGGATCGTCTCCATGGTCGACTCTTCCCGGTCAACAAAGCTGCAGAGATCCTGCAGGGTCTCCTCGACCCTGTCCGCCTCCCTGATTATCATGCTCAGGAACCGGGCCTGTTCCGGATCCCTGTTTTTTCTGGCCAGCAGGCGGGCGGTGCCGCCGATGGAAGTGATCGGGTTGCGGATGTTGTGGGCCAGCTGGGCAGCCATGTGGCCCAGGGCCGAGAATCGTTCCGCTTCGACCAGCAGGTCCTTGTTTTTTTCAAGCTCATGGCCCATGTCTTCCAGTTCCTGGATTTTGGCTTCCATGGCCATGTAGAGGCGGCTGTGTTCAATGGCCAGGCTGGCCTGGCTGGCAAAACTTTCCAGGGCGCTGATCAGCTCTTCGGTGATGGGTTCCCGGGTGACGAAATTGTCGGCAATGAGGACCCCCAGCTCCCGACCCGGTGAGTAGAGCGGGACGATCACAAAGGTGTCTTCCTCAAGGAGCTCAACAAGGCCGGCTGCAACATGTTCATCACTCTGGCCGGCCGTAACGTTGATTGAACGCCGGGTCCGGACCGCGTGGATAAGAATATGATCGGTCTCGTCGGCCGGTACCTTGAGCGAGCGGATCAGCTTGTTGACCCTGGAGTCCGATTTCGGCGGGTTTTCCTTGATGCGGTCAATCAGGGTGGTAAAACGGAGATTCTGGTTCCGCATGTCCTGCCAGATGCGGCCGGCCTCGACCCTGCTGTCCGGGCCGATGGCCATCCTCCCCTCCAGGGTCCGGCCG
>JAJRTB010000095.1 GCA_024278495.1 Deltaproteobacteria bacterium | reverse complement strand
CGTTCACCCGTGGTGCAGATGAATTTTTCCCGGGAAAAATCAGGAACCAGGCATAGGGACGAGGCTGACGCGGGGGGTGCCGGTCCGGGGATGGATATCCACGTGCATGTCGCAGCCGTAGGCCTGCTGCAGGTTCTCCGGCGTCATGATCCCGGCCGGGCTGCCGCTGACCAGTTCGCGCCCCTCCTTGATCAGGAGAATGCGGCTGCCGAACATGGCGGCCAGGTTCAGGTCGTGGGAGACCATAATCACGGTTATATGTTCTTCCTTCCTGAGCCGCTGCATGAGCTGCATGACGATCAGCTGGTGGGCCGGATCCAGGGCGGCGGTAGGCTCGTCAAGGAGCATGATCCTCGGCTGCTGGCAGATGGCCCGGGCGATCATGACCCGCTGGCGCTCGCCGCCGGACAACTGGTCAAGACGGCGGCCGGCCAGGTGTTCGATCTGGGTGAAACGCATGGCCTCCCTGGCAAGACGGTAATCTTCCTCCCCCTCCTGTTCCAGCAGGCCAAGGTGCGGAGCACGCCCCATGAGAACGGTCTCCCCGACGCTGAAAGCAAATTCGAGGCTCATGTCCTGGGGCACAAGAGCCACGGTGGCGGCAAGATTTCTGCGGGAGTACTCATTCAACGGACGGCCCAGGATCTCCACGGTGCCGGAAGAGACCTGCTGCAGACCGCAGAGGACTTTAAGAAGGGTTGTCTTGCCGGCGCCGTTTGGTCCGATAATCACCAGAAAGTCATTCTCCCGCGCCGCGCAGGAAAGATTGCTCAGGATCTTCTCTCCTCCGGCCTGAACAGTGACTTTGTCCAGAACAACCGCACTCATCGCAAGCCCCCGCCACCAGGGAGATTATTTTCATAATCCACGACCTTCAATATTGGCAGGGGTGCGCGAAGCCGGGGTGACCGGGCCGACATAACACGCATTACCGGACCCTCCACAGCATGACAATAAAAAGCGGCGCGCCGATCATGGCGGTGATCACCCCCACCGGCATCTCACCGCTTGCCGGCAGGGAACGGGCCAGGAGATCGCAAACAACAAGGTAGGCTCCGCCGCCCAGGATACAGGCGGGCACCAGGATTCGGTGATCCGGCCCCAGCAGGAGCCGGAAAAAATGGGGCACGACCAGGCCGACAAACCCCACCAGCCCGGCCTGGCTCACCACCAGGCTGACCATGAGCGAGGTGGTGCCCAGCAGGACCCAGGTGGTCCGCTGCAGGTGCAACCCCAGGGCCGCGGCCGACTCCTCTCCGGTCAGGAGAATGTTCATGGGCCGGGCCTGAAAAAAGATGAGCGCAAAACAGGCGCCAAGGGGCACAAAAAGCCACAACTGGCCCGGCGCGGCCATGGACAGGTCGCCCATCAGCCAGAACAGAATATGATGGACCTGGGCGCTGTCGGACAGGGAGATAAGGAACATGATACAGGCCGAGCAGAAGGCGTTGAGCATGACCCCGGCCAGGAGCAGGGAGTCGCTGCGGCCCGTTCCCCGTCCCCGGGTCATGATCAGGACCCCGGCCATGACCAGGAGCGAACCGGCAAAGGAGCTGAGAGTCACGCCGGGAAACATGGCCAGACCGGAGAGCATGGCCAGAATAGCGCCGACCGCGGCCCCGCCTGAAATACCGAGGATATATGGTTCGGCCAGCGGATTGCGCAGGCGGGCCTGGAACACCAGCCCGCCAAGGGACAGGGTTCCGCCCACGGCCACGGCCAGCAGGGCCCGCGGCAACCGGATCCGACGGACAATGGTCTGCACGGTGGCGGAAGCCTCGCCACCGCCCAGAAGCGCCCGCAGGCTCTCCAGCATGGAAACCTGAGACGACCCGACCAGCAGGGAAAAGAGTATCGCCGCCAGCAGCAGAACAAAAAGCGCCGGCACGACCAGGACCAGCCTGCGGGAAACAGGGCCTGACACAATCATGGCGCACCTTCGGCCGGATGCAGCAGGTCAGTCAGCAGCGCCAGCCCCTCCACCAGTCTGGGAACGGGCCGGTCAAACAGATCCGCCTCCACCACATGGACCCGGTTGTCGCGCACGGCAGGGATTTCCGGCCATTTGCGCCACTCGCGCAGCAACTCCTCCCTGGTGTAGCCGCCCGCCATGGAGGCGATCAGCACTACCTCGGGCCGCATGATCAGGATATCCTCCCAGGAATAGCGCGGATACCCGGTTGCGGTTGCGGCCAGGTTGCGGCCGCCGGCCCGGCTGATCAGCCGATCGATAAAGGTGTCCCTGCCCGCCGAAACCATGGGCGCCACATCGATCAGGAAGAAGACCCCGGGCCGGTCCGTCACCCGGGCAACGCTTTTATCCACCGCGGCCAGTTCAGCTTCCATCTCCGTGACCACCTGGGCGGCCCGTTCCCGGGCATTGAGCAGATCGCCCAGCAGCCGGACCGAATCCATGATCCCGGCCAGGCTCCTGGGATCAAAGGCAAAGACCGGAATACCCATGGCCTCGATCCGGCGGACCAGGTGCCCGGGGTTGCCGTCCCGGACCGCCAGGCAGAGATCCGGGTTCAGGGCCACGATCCGCTCCACGTCCAGATGCAGGTAGGTGCCGACCCGGGGAAGCCTGGCCGCGGCGGCAGGCTCGGTGGCATACCGGGTGGCGCCGACCAGCAGGTCGCCCCGGTCCAGGGTATAGACGATTTCGGTCAGGCTGGGGATCAGGGAGACTATGCGGCGGGGCCGGACCGGCACCTCAACCCGGCGGCCGGTCTGATCTTCCAGGACACGGATCCCGGCGGCACGGGCTGTCCCGGGAATTCCGGAATTCCGGGGACACGTAACGAGTACATGTCCCCGGAATTCCCGGAATTTCAGAAACTGTCCGCATTGCTCCATTATTCCCGGTATCAGGCAGAAACCCAGAAGGATGACAAGAAAAAATACGCGTCTGGGGAACATCAGTTATCCTCAAGCATAAAATGGACCGGCACCCGGACGGTTGACGCGACCGGGACACCGTTTTGACTGCCCGGTGTAAAACGCCAGGTCCTGACAGCGCGTACAGCCTCCCGGTCCAGCAGGGAATAGCTACTGGAGCGCGCCACCCGGATCGTCCTGACCCGGCCGTCCCCGGCCACCTCGACCTCCAGAAGCACGGTTCCTTCCCAGCCCCGGCGGCGGGCCAGGGGCGGATACCGCGGCGGCTTGTTAACCACGGCAAGGGGCTG
>JAJRTB010000094.1 GCA_024278495.1 Deltaproteobacteria bacterium | reverse complement strand
TGAAAAAATTGACAGTCGGCTTGGTTGGGGTGATTTTTGCTTTTGGCATGATCGCGAGCAATGCGCACGCGCTGAGCTGGTCGGTCTGCAAAGCAAAAAAAATCGGTCCTGATACAAGTACAAATACTGTTCTGCTGCAGGTCAAACAGTGCAACTCTGATCCCACCGGTGGAAACCCGAACGGATTTATGACTCTTAGCGACAAGCAAACCGACCAGATGATGGCGACTATCCTGACGGCCATGTCACTTGGTTACTCACTTGCTATCGGGTATGACGGCACCAAAAATCCGACCACCAACAAAAATATCGTCAAAGCTATAACACTTGCCGATCCAAATTTATAATTTGTTGACACCACACCTGGCTGAATGCCCCGTCATCAGAGAGCATTCAGCCAGGTCCCGATTTTCCTTTTTCCCGCCCTGCTTGCCGCCCTAACACCTTCCTGATTATTCCATAATCAAACCAGGCCACCGTAGGCAAAAAAATCTCAACGCCACCTCAACGCTCAAAAACAAGACACGCACTGTTACTTTACTGTCAGCATACCAAGTGCCGGAAAAACAACTCCCCACATTTTTAGGAATTGGAGCACAAAGAGCCGGCACAACCTGGCTGTACAAGCAGCTCCAGAAACATCACGAAGTATGGATGCCTCCTGTCAAAGAGCTGCATTTTTTTGACAGGGATTCAAAATACCCAAGCCCGAATCTCCTGGCAACCGGCACATTTACTACCCGAATACAAAACCTCAAAAGAAACCGAACAGCAAATAAAATAATTACTCTGCTCAGGCACGGAAAAACAAAAGAAGCGCTCTGGTGGTTCCGCTGGACATTCGGGCAATATGATGACTCATGGTATATTAGTTTATTTGCACCGGGGCGGTCACATAAGGCGGCAGGGGAGATAACGCCGTCTTATGCAATTCTTGAGAAGAAAGATATTGCAAGAATGAAGGCAATCAATCCGGACCTGAAACTCATCTTCCTGATCCGTAATCCCATCGATCGCGCCTGGTCGGCGATCCGTCTCTACAGTCGTACCAACCCTGAATTCAACATCAACTCAGACCGTGAAGTCATATCCCTGTTGCAGACACAAGGAAACCTCCTGCGAGGGGATTACGAACGCACTATCGACAATTTTCTGCAATATTTCAATTCAGACCAAATGCTGATCTGTTTTTATGACGCGATTCAATACGCGCCATGCAAACTCATGAACGATATCACGAGGTTCCTGGACGTGGCGCCCTTTGAAAAGGGGGCTATTGTTAATTCTATTCCGGTCAACAGCGCCCCAAGTCACCCGATGTCGCGCCAGGTCAAGGCATACCTGGTTGAACTCTTTGGACCAAAAATAGAAAAAATGGCTGACAGATTCGGTAGCTATGCCACAATATGGAACAAAGAAAATTCAATTTCAGATGAGCTTGTAAAACACCGCGGACACTGGCCGGGCACCACGTCAATCCAATGAGTTTCAACGTAAGGGGGCAGGTAAAATCGCAGAGTTACAAACCCTGTGACGAGTTACGTTACAACGCTTACCCGTCGGATATGCGGGCTAAAATCCGCCGCCATCCAGCAGCAAAACATCAGCGTATTTTTTCCGTAAATTACGCAACATGTCCACTTCGTTTTCGGTTAACGACGCATACTGCTCCCGGATACGATTGTAGTATTTCCTAAGGTTCTCCAAACGACCGGATACGTATTCAGGCTCGCAGGTCAGGTTGAGAACGGAAAATATTCGCGGCAATTCCGTTTCGAGGTCCATGCACAGCGTCTCATACTGAATCCGGTGAATTCTCTGTCCGTGTCGTGCCAATCCCCTGCGCAATCCCTCGTGGTACTGTTCAAAACTCTCCACAAACGCACCGAGATCGCCATGCCGTTTCCTATGGGAAAGCCAGAGGTTTCTGATATCCTTTTCAATGACAAGACAGGGGACACACTCGTGAAGCTGATCCAGGACCCTGTCCAAATGCTTAAGATACCTCGGTGTCTTGTCGCAAATTTGCTGTGTCAGACCCTCCTTGAAAATCGGGGAATACGCCATAAGCTTCCGGTATGCCTCAGCCCAGGAGTTCGATGCACATATCCTTTGCAAATCTTTTGCGCTCACCCCCCAGTGATGCTCAGATACCGGTTCCTGCATCCACTCGTACCATGGATGAATATTCTGAAACGCGGCGGGTGATTCAGCAAGCAGGAAACCGCATTCAAATCCGCACTCAAGCCTCGGGTGCTGCTTCAACAGAATGGACAAAATCGTTGTGCCGGAATGTTCCATGCCTGTTATCACTACGCGGACCGGAAATGTTTCAAGAGTCCAACGGCGTGACTCAAGGTATTCTAGCAATGGCCTGAGGAAGCGGTCCTGAAAGAACTGTTTCATCCAGCACCTCCATCATCCTGCGCCATGGAACGTATCACTCTCCTTTTAAGCCCGGCCAGCAAGTGAAATATTCCTGAATATCTCGATTTAAGCAGGCATTGCGGCCAGCCGCTCCGTTCAAGATCATGGAGAAAACGATCCCGGTGAGAGCGGGAAAAACCGGAAAAGAGCCGATCGCGAAGCCGAAATGAAAAAGAACCGGGATAAATGGTCCGGGCCATGCCAAAGGTATCATCCTGCTTCAGAGCGTGGAAGGCACGACACATGACTTTTGGCGGATCTTCCAGGTATTGCAGGGCAAGCCGGCGTGCCTCGTGGCGAAGTTCTTCAAGATGAATACCACGCCTGCCTATCATGGCGCACGTTTCATCCACCGCATCAAGGACCCCTTCCTGAAAGAAATGAATGCGCTCGTTGTGGATCCGGTCCTCCTCCATGTCGACCTGGAACTCGGCTGTGACGCGGCCCGAAGCATCCCGCCTGTACCCGGTCGCGCTTCCGCCCGCGGCGAAACAGAGCATCTCAAAGGGCATCACATGCCTGAGCATGGGATGAAATTCCCCGCGGTTGTCATCGGCGATATATCCATGTTTTATGGTGTTGGCCGGTTGCGGATTAAAAAAATCCTGCAGCCCCAGGTAGCATCCCTCGATACCAGTCTCCGGCACAAGAAGAGCCAGGTTATCCTGGATTGTCCCGCGCCATCCTATATCTACGATAAGGGCCCGCCGGTTGACCCCAAAATCATTCTGCCCCAGAAATTCCCTGAGCAGATGTCGTCTGTGCCGCCAGGCATCAGTGAGAAGGCGGACAAATTCGGCATCATCAAACAGACTCTGGAAGACCCGATGTTCACGGGGGTTATGCACCATAACATCAGGGTCCAGACCAAGGCGCCGGCAAATATCCTGAAACGGCGCCGTCTCCATACCGAGTGACCCCAGAAAAGAGTTGACGGACTGGGTGTGGTACTGGGACCAGAGACGCATCATCTCATCGGGATGAATTGACCGTACCGAGGGAAAAAAGGTGGCCAGGCGACTGACCGGCAAAAGGTGACTTGTGGGAGCCTTCATCCCGAACAGGGTATGGTTGCTGACCCGATCAAACACCCGTTTGAAAAACCTGCCTTCACGGGTAAAGAAAAAAACCGCCTTGTGCCCTCCTGCTCCCGCAATTTCCTGGATAAACAAAGAAAAACCGACAAAAAGCGGGGCCAGGAAGCGGCCGTACGCGCGAAGCTGTTCCTGCTCCGTACGACCGACTTCTCCTGATTCATCCGTTCCCCCTGTATTGAACAGAAGCGCCCGGTCAGCCACGCTACGCCTGCGGGACTCAAAAGAATTCTGCAGGCGAATCCTCTCTGCCTCGCCCTGTTCCCCAACAAAATGAACCGCCCTGAGGCCGCTTTTTTGTGCCATATCAACATCAACGATTCGGTTGTCTCCGATATGGATCAGGTCGGGAGGTTCAATTGCCAGTTCCGAGCAGGCATATTCAAACAGCCTGCCACTGCGCTTGTTGTAGCCGCTGTCGCAGGAAATAAAATACCCGTCAACCGCAAAAGGCGGAGAGTGGGCTCGCAGGATCTTCCGTATTTTGTCGGCGGACATGTAAAAATCCGAGAGAATGTACAGAGCCCCGTATCGATATTGCTCCAGCAGGGCCGGCAGCTCAGAATCAAGACAGGTGACCCGTATCTCCTGCTCTATCTCGGAACAAACCAGCGTTTCCACCCACCGCGTCATCTCTGATTCAGGGGCACTCTCTCCTGTCAGCTCAAGGAGACAGGCGCGCAGCACCTCTTCGATCTCATACTCATCATCATATCCCTCCTGCCGCCGCCGGGCCCCGATTCTCGCCTCCACGGCCTGCCGGGCCGCCAGGAGTTCCATGGCGGCGGGAGGAATGTCCAGCCGGCCCTCGGTCTGCAGAAGCAGAATCATTCGCTGGGCGGTATACAATTTCACCTCGTCGGGATGGCACCTGCGCCTGAGCACGGTATCCCAGAGATCCAGGCTGAGAAAAGGGGTATCGATCGGACCGGGGTTCATGACCTGGAGCTGAATAATTTCCGCAACAAACGCTGTAACTTCCCGGCCGGGGCAGCTTTTCCACACAGGTTTCCGGAGGTTTTGTCACGCTCCGGGTCAGTCAACCGCGCAGCCATTGTTTTATTGTCTTGTTGCAGGTCAAGGACCTCCCGGTCCCGTGCCACCAGCATCGGCACCAGGTGTTTGACATAAAAGGAATGATTGTTGCGAATAAGCGTTTCCAGAAGCCTGCCACGCTGCTCGTCGGCCCGGGTTACCATGGACCCTTCCTGCCGGCGGTAGTAGATAAGAGGTTCTTCCAGACAGTACCACTTGTAGCCCAGATCCAGCATCTTGATCCAGAAATCCCAATCCTCGTAGCCGGCGGTCATTGATTCGTCAAAACCGCCGATCCGCTCCCAGCATTCACGCCGGAACATGGTCGCCGACTGGATATTGTTACGCAGCCCCTGCAGAAACGGCGCAAATCCGGGGGTATTTGAGCCGACTGTCTTCCACAGGATATCACTGTCGCCAAAAAAGCGGACCCAGGACGGCACCGCGCCATACCGTTTTTCCCGGTCACCGGCCAATATTGCAACCGCCTTGCGAAAGTATTCGGGATGATACCTGTCATCCGCGTCCAGGCAGCAGATATACTCGCCCAGTGCAGCCCTGATACCGTTGTTCCTGGCAGCGGGCAACCCCTGGTTGTCCGTATGCAATACCTTGCAGTCCGGTTGGTCAAGCGAGTGAAGCACATCCCTTGTCTCCGGATCAGTGGATCCGTCATTGACCACGATAATTTCAAAATCAGGATAGCTCTGAGCCCGGACACTGTCCAGCGCTTCAGGAAGATAGGCTCCGTGGTTGTAACAGGGAATAACGACACTGACCAGCTTGTTTTCCGTCATGGCCTAACAATACCCCTTCCACATGACCTTGAGAGCGCGGGCAACCCTGTTGCAGGCCAGCCATTCCCGGAACGACAGATCACGACGCCGAGCTGCAGGATCAGCCGGAACTGCCCGGGACTCATCCTGAACCGGAGACGGGACCCGATCCACGGGATAGTCGGCGCAAAAAGGGGGAGCCTGGTACAGGGGCGAGATATCTTTGCCGGGCAGGGCGTCCCCGGCCAGCAGAGCCTCAATCCTGGCCGCACACTGCTCAAACTCCAGGCCGGCCGGCCGCTGCCGCATAAAGGCCAGTCCATGCGCACGCATTTCCACACGCAGCCTGGCATTATCCAGAACCCTGATCATGGCCCCGGCCAGTGACGAAGGATTTCGCTCGGCCAGGAGCACAGCCTTGTCCGGCAGGTCATAAATGGTGTTCTCTCCGTAGAAATCAACCGGTGGCAAACCGGCCGCCATCATTTCAAAAGGAATCCTGGACGGATTGGAAGAACTCAGGCACAACCCCACCGTACACCGGTTGTAGAGCCGATTACATTCATCAGTCGTGAGCAGACCGAGATGGGTATGGTCAAAATGAAAACCGGGCTCATCGGAAGTACCGTAGGTATAGATCGTTACCCCGGGACGCTGCCGCTTGACAATGGCAAGGGCGTCACGTCCTGTTTCAGGGCAGCGCCGAGGTTTATCCGGTTGATAGATAAAACAGACTGCCGGCTCGACAACCATGTCTTCAATGGGCTGATAGATCGAACTGTCAGCGGTAAACTCGAAAAAAACGGTGTCACATCCGTACCGTTCACGTAGCAGGTGCGACATCCAGCGCCCGATGGTCAGAGGAGGGAGTCCCAGCCGGTACGAATTCTCCGCCCTGATATACTCATCACCCAGGGGATAGAAACAGGGCTCGAAATCCTGGACAAAATAGAGCTTGTGAGACGCATCAACATTGCGGGCAACTATCTCGGCTGTCCACCAGGCCGTGGCAATCGCCAGATCAACGTGCTCTCCAACCTGATAACCGGCATGAACAGATGCGGGACAGGATCCGAAACAACGTTCAACCACTTCCCGCAATGCGGATATCTCCATGTTTTCACGAGGATCCTCGCCAATATAGACATGGCATTCATGTCCCTGTTCGACCAGGTACCGTATATGGGCGAAAATAGTCCTGTGCCCCCCGGAACCGGGAATGGGATACGGAACAAGCCAGGCGATTTTTCCTTGTGTCATCTTTTTCTCACTCTACCGGGGACAAAACCGAACACACCGGAACGCAAAGGAAGAGAGAGGCGGGCAAACAACACACGCCGTCTTTACCGGAAACCTTATGGAACAGGCCGGGCACCCGGTCGTGAAATTCCCGTGCCGGTGATCACTTGCAATCTACTTTTTCAACAGAAGTTGCAGAAAAGGCAAAGCATGCCTTATCTCCGGGACATCACCCAGCCGCAGCGCTCCGGCGCCATGATAGAGATCGTATCCGACAGCGCCCCGGTCAAGAGCACGCGCTTCCAGAAACTGCATGACCTGAAGCGGTGAATAATTGCGGAAAGCCTGCCAGACCAAAGCGGCGGCGCCGGACACGTGCGGAGTGGCGGCGGAGGTTCCGTTGAACACCCCGGGGCCATAGGCCCAGGTATCCACATCGGCATATCCCGCTATCCTCGGCTTGGCCCGGCCCCCGGTCAGGGAACCGCCCGGACCATGGGTCGGCCCGACCGAACTGTAGTTCTTCCTGATTAGGGTACGCGCGTCCACCGCGGCCACGGAAAACGAGCGCGTCGCGGTCGCCGGGTCAACCAGGCTCCTGACAGGCTGGTTAAACTGAAAAGAAGGGGCGTTATGGCCCATGATGTCCAGGGTCTTTACCCGGGCGGCGGCATACCTGTAAACAGCAAAGCCCCACCAGAGGCCGTCAGCCGGGACATAGCCCTGGATACTTTCCGTGGGAGGCTGGGTGCCGTTCTGGACATTTTCAGATAACGCCGCAACCTGCCAGGGACCGCCGTCGGAATACATCAAGTAGAGGTCGTAATCCTGGTCCGAGACGGGCCAGTCGTTCCACCGCATAAAAAGCATGATGGGATAATCCTTTGGCAGGCGCCCCAGTTGATTGACCTCCACGCCCGGCGCGAACTCGTGAAAGCCGTCACCATCCGAATCATAAAAATTCCCGTCCCAGTGGTACTGGGCCTGGTTTCCGGCAGCCTGGCAGTAGAGGGCGCCGTACGTGTTGGTCGCGGTGTTGATCGAGGAGGACACAGAGCCGGTTCCGTCTCCGGGCTCGTCCAGGTAGTAGCCCATGGACGAAGAAATTACCCTGTTGCCCGCCTGCGCCAGGGCAACGATGTAACTGGCCATCTGAGTAGCGCTGCCTGGAGTCGCAAAGGTCAGAGAGGCGCCGGGCGCCATGTCATAAATAATCTCAGCCACAGCGGTGCCGTGCCGGGAACCGGACGTGTCAAGAGTACCGTATTTCGTAATGGAAGGGGGCAACTCGCCGCGAGACTGCGCCGTGACATAATCCTTGAAGTCATCAAGAATCGCGACCCTGACGCCCCGCCCGGTAATCCCACGGGCATGCCACCGGTCGGCCCCGGACACGACCACACCACGAGTGACATACGCACCTGTCGTTCCTGCCGCGCCGATGGCGGGAACCTCTGCCGGAACCGCACTCTCAAGGGGCAGCACCGGGAGCGGCCGTCGGACAAACAAAACACCGGGTGTTTCCGACAGACCTTTCAGGGCGGCAACAGGAACGGTTATTTCCAGCCTGGTCTCAAAAGCGGCATTGATCTCTCCGCCCAGGGCAATAACAGCCTCCCTGAGCGCCGGAACAGACTCCTCAGCCTGCGCCACCAGCACAACGCGCACCTTCCCGCCGTCCAGATACTCTCCCAGCTGGGTTGTCAACCGGGGTGATAACGCAGCGCCCCGCGCATGTCCCAGATACAGTTCACTGAGCGGAGTTTCCAGCCGGGGAATGACAGACGAGCCGGCTGATGCCCGAGCCGGGGCAAGCTTCTTCCCGGTGATGGAGGCATCGGGAAGATACTTTTGCGCTATCGCGGAGGTCGACGCCGCCCCGGCAACAAAAACAGCGAAAAACACAACACAAGCGGCCCACAACCCCTTATGTTCCTGTCTTGTTTTTCCATCCTGCAGTACCTGGTGCACCATATTTCTTCTGACCTCCTCACCTGTTGTATTTTTGCAAAAACGACCCGCGCCTTCCTGAAACGTAACCAGTCACTGGGTAAAATATAAAAAAATGTCACTAGTGTCCGGTTAAGAATCAAATAATTTCAGCTGGTTATATGGATTCGCAATGCTTCTCGCCATGTCTCTCTCTGCAAGTAACTGATAAATCAAAACTTTTTCGAATGCGGAGA
>JAJRTB010000093.1 GCA_024278495.1 Deltaproteobacteria bacterium | reverse complement strand
TCTCAACGCTGATCTCCCTGTTGACGGACCCCAGCTCAAATTCGCTGCCGCAGGCGCATTTAGCGGTTATGGTATGGTACTCGGGATGAATATCGGGTTTCACGTTCTTCAAGCCTCCAGAAGCTGTTTCAATAAAAAAAATCAGATGAACTCTATATCATACATCTTTAGCCGTTTTTGTGAAACAAAAAAACAAGGATCCCTGGCGGATCAACTGTTCATGGAAGTAAAAAAATCCGTGTTGGTCTCGGTCTGGCGCATCCGATCAAGGAGGAACTCCATCGCATCTGCTGGATTCATGGACGACAAAAGCTTGCGGAGAATCCAGATCCGGTTCAAATCGTCGGGTGGCAGCAGCAGGTCTTCCTTTCTGGTCCCTGATTTCTGGATATTGATGGCCGGGTAGATCCGCCTGTCAGACATCTTTCGATCAAGGACCAGCTCCATGTTTCCGGTCCCCTTGAACTCCTCAAAGATGACATCGTCCATGCGGCTGCCGGTCTCGATCAGGGCCGTGGCAAGGATGGTCAGACTGCCGCCCTCCTCGATATTGCGCGCCGCACCGAAGAAACGTTTGGGTCGGTGCAGGGCGTTTGCCTCAACGCCGCCGGACAAAATCTTGCCCGATGCCGGGGTCACCGTGTTGTAGGCCCGGGCCAGGCGGGTAATGGAGTCAAGCAGGATAACCACGTCACGTTTGTGCTCGACCAGCCGTTTGGCCTTTTCGATGACCATCTCAGCGACCTGAATATGCCGCTGGGGCTGCTCGTCAAAGGTCGAGCTGACCACCTCGGCGTTGACGTTTCGCTTCATGTCGGTGACCTCTTCAGGCCGCTCGTCAATCAGCAGGACGATCAGGGTAATCTCCTTGTGATTGTTGACGATGGAGTTGGCAATCTTCTGCATCAAAACGGTCTTTCCCGTCCTTGGCGGCGCCACAATCAGACCACGCTGCCCCTTGCCCAGGGGGGCAACCACGTCCATGACCCGCATGGAATAGTTGTCGGGCTCCAGTTCCAGGCTGATCCGCTCCTCGGGATGCAGGGGGGTCAGGTTGACGAAAAGTGTCTTTTTACGGGATGCCTCGGGGGGCTCAAAGTTGACCGTATCAACTTTGAGCATGGCGAAGTAGCGTTCATTGTCCTTTGGCGCCCTGACCTCGCCCTCGATAGTATCCCCGGTACGGAGATTCAGGCGTCTGATCTGGGAAGGCGACACATAGATATCATCCGGTCCGGGCAGATAGTTGTAATCCGGGGCGCGCAGGAAACCAAAACCGTCCTGAAGAACTTCAAGCACGCCGCTGCCGCGCAGCTTGCCAACCGCGTCTCCCTGGGCCTTCAAAATGGCAAAGATAAGCTCCTGCTTGCGCATGGAGCTGTACCCCTCGATTTCAAGGGCCGCGGCCAACTCAACGAGCTCGCTGATTTTTTTGTTTTTCAACTCAACTGGATTCATGTATTCCTTCATCTCCCTGAAAAAACTTCTCAAAATAAAACGGTTATAAACAAGGCGACAGGGACAGTCCCTGTATCTGAACACGGGGGTAAGGACCCTGCGTTTTCATTACCTCGGAATTGTAACTTGATACAGGTGCCGCAGATTCGTGCAACCGTTCTTGGCCGCTATAGCCGACTATGCTGGCAAGAACGGTTGTGCGAAGATGCGATGCCTGTGACGAGTTACCAGTCCCTGCCCACCTGACGCAAGCGGGGGACAGAACGTATCGGCAGACCGGAAACCCGGCACGACAGCCTGGCCTGTTCCTGCTCCAAGACCTGGCGGGGCCCGCCGGGACAATAGTATTTCCTTCTCATCAACTCGATGTGGTATTGCAACAAGAGGAGCTGCGTCCCGGATCCTGGTTGGAATCTATCCTTTCCAGCAGAACTGGTCCCGGCCGGATGACGGGTATCAGCGCCGACAACTGAACGGAAAGGGCGGACCAGGCTGACGGGAAGATCGGCGGCGTTAAACAGTAATAAAGTATTTAATGTATATGGATGATTATGTGGACGTTCAGCGTGCAGAACCCGTCCCGGCTTTTGTTCCCTGACAACAGGTGAAAACTTCAGGCAGGAACAGAGAAAACTCTGTTTCTGCTCACTTAATAATTGCCTCTAACAGCCCCTGTCAAGCAATTTCTTCCAAAAAAAAACTGCCCGCCCTGCCCGCCTCACCATCAGCAACCAGTCACAGGCCTGAATCCGTGAGCGTTCACCTGTGGCGCGGAAGGCAAGCAAGTATCCCGGCCAGGTGGTTCATCATGAGCAGAGTGCCGAACCAGCTGCCGCTGTTATCAAGCACGTGATCTCCCAGCAGCGCCTTGGCTGCCGGCGCCATCTGAGCGGCCAGACAACCGGCCGCATCAGATGCCGTTACCCTGTCCCGCTCCATAATCCGACGGCAACAGGTCGCCGGATCAGCGTACACCACAACCACCCTGTCAAAATAATTCCGCCACTGTGCTTCAAAGAGCAGGGGCGCTTCCACCAGCACGGTCCGGGCCGCCCCTCCGACCCGGGCCGCCTCCCGCAACATGGCTTCAAGGGCGAGCGGATGGAGCAGACTGTCAACGGTGCGCCGCAGGTCGGCATCAGCGAAAATGGCCCGCCGCAGTTTTTGCCGGTCTATGGCGCCGTTCGCAAGAAAAAAGGAACTGTCCAGGTGAACCTCCAGGAGTTGCCGTCCTGCCTGGCCCTGTTCCAGCAACGACCTGCAGATCATATCCAGGTCAAGATACGGGACACCCATGCGGCGGGCCAGAAACCGGCAAACCCTGCTTTTCCCGGAGCCGATGGTCCCGGTCACTCCAATCAGATTCTTCCCCTCTTCTCTCCCTGCCATCAGGAAGCGTCTCCATCACCGCGCAACAACGTGACAACGGACTGCATATCCTCAGGCAACGGGGCGGTGAAGACAAGGGGTCTTTCGTCATCGGGATGGGTAAACGCAAGACTTGAGGCATGCAGAAGCTGGCGGGTGATCGTCAGGTTCATAGAGGCCGGCGACTTGCCGCCGTACAGTTCGTCTCCGGCAACCGGACATCCCAGCGAGGCCATGTGCACGCGGATCTGATGAGTCCGGCCGGTCTCAAGAGACAGTTCAACCAGGCACGGTCCGGCCGCGAACCGCTCAAGAACCTGCCAGCGCGTTGCCGCATAGCGGCCATTGTCCCGGATGGCCATCTTCTTGCGCCGGACCGGATGCCTGGCAATGGGCGCCACCACCCTGCCCCGCTCCCGGGCAGGACAGCGAAGCAGGACCGCATGGTACACCTTGTCCACCGTGCGGTTTCTGAAGGACGCCGACAGGGCCCGCAGGGCGGCCTCGGTTTTGGCGACCACCATGACGCCCGAGGTGTCCTTGTCAAGCCGGTGAACGATACCGGGGCGCTGCTCGGGCATCCCGGGCAGATCCGTCCCACAGTGAAAAGCCAGTCCATGGGCAAGGGTGCCGCTCGCGTGTCCGGCCGCGGGATGCACCACCAGGCCGGCAGGCTTGTCAATGACCAGCAGGCTGTCATCCTCGTAGAGCACTGTAAAGTCTACCTGCTCAGGCACAAGTTCTGAAGGAACAGGAGAGGAAGGGGCCTCCACCAGCACCTTTTCGCCGGCCTGTACCCGGTAGCCGGGTTTACATCTCTTCCCGTTGACCAGAACCCTGCCGTCTCTGATGCTTTTCAGCAGGAGCGATCTGGAAGGCCCATCCAGGCGGTGCACCAGGAAAATGTCCAGACGCGCCCCGGTCTCGGAGGGTTCAACCGTGAAGGTGCTGTGTTCTGAAAAACTCTGCATGAAGGCGGGAGACAGGAGGATCACCGCAGCCTGTCCCGCGGCGGGCGAGGTGATAACGAAGATATACAGGGAGCGAAAGCGTTCAGCTGAAAATTTTCTCCACCTGTTTTTCAATTATTTTCTCGTCTTCATTGCGGGCAAGGGATATCTCCTTGATGAGGAGGCTCTTGGCCGTATCCATCATTTTACGTTCCCCGTACGAGAGCTCCTTGTCATCACTGAGCAGGTACAGATCCCTGAGAACGGCGGCGACTTCGAATACAGATCCGGTCCTGATCTTGTCCATGTAGTCTCGGTATCGACGGTTCCAGGTCTGGGAGCTGATCTTGATGTCGCGCTCCATGAGAATCCCGAGAACGTTTTCAACCTCTTTGGGAGAAATAATAGCCCTGAGACCGACATTTTCACTGTTCGAGGTGGGAATCATTATGGTCATGTCGTTATCCAGAATCTTCATCACGTAAAAAGACTGGTCAACGCCACCAATGGTCTGCGTCTCAATGGCCTGTATAATACCAACGCCATGCGCAGGATAAACAGCCATATCACCCTGAGAAAACACTCAACAAACCTCCATGAAAAAACTCATTTCCCTGATCAACTCTTAATGAAGAAGTCACCACTATAACATGTTCTGCATTTTTTCGCCACAAATCACATTACATGTGTCAGATCAGTGAGTTATCAACCCCGTGATGAGTTACCACCAGGTTCGCGCATCAGTTTACCTGGCCATTCGCAGGAGTTTTTCCAGGTTGGCGGCAGCTTCCCGGTCTGCGGGATCAAGGGCCAGGACATGCCGGTATGAGGCAACAGCCCTGTCGTACTGTCGGGTCTGCGTGTAGGCGATGGCCAGGTTAAAGAAAATGTCAGGATCAGGACCACGTAACTCCAGGGCCCGGTTGAAATCACCGATTGCCTCCCGGTACATCCCCTGGGAGGCCTTGATGGATGCAAGGTTGACCAGCGCTTCGTAACTGTCGGGGTCAAGGCGCAGATTCGCCCGCAGGGCCTCGACAGCCTCCGTGACCATCCCCTTGCGCAGATACACTCCGGCCAGCGAGTTATACACCTCGGCATAATCAGGTTTGCGACGCAGAACCTCCTGAAAAGCCCGGATGGCTCCGTCATGGTTCCCCTGCTCGGCCAGCGCCGTGCCCAGGGCCACAAAGCCATTGACAAAACGGGCGTCAACATTGATGGCCCGCTCCGCGGCCCGAATGGCGCAGTCCAGATCACCCTGCTCACGGCAGGCTACGCTGAGGTTGATAAGGGGCCGGGCCTTTTGCGGGGATTTGGCGGCCGCATCAGCCCAGAAGGCGACAGGGTCACGCCACAATTCGTTACGCTGGATCGTCCACAGGGAAAAAACGGCAAGGATCGCGACCAGCAAGCCGGCCGCCCACCGTCTCGACCGGACAGACCTGAACAGGTACGCCGAAGCGGCAACAGCCATGAAAACGGATGGAAGATACGTCCGGTGCTCAAAAACAAGCTCAAGGGGGAGCACTGTTGATTCAATCACCAGGTTCCCGAAGTACCAGAGAAGGGTGAAGGAGAGCAGGCGGTGGCGACCGGCAAGCGCCACCGCCCCGACAAGCAGCACACAGATCACCACCAGGGCGATCAGGGTGGTCGGCGGATCCAGCAGACCGCGGGAAATCTCAATCTGATGGTCAATACTGAGAAAACCGGGCCAGGGAAGCGCCAGCAGCCCGACATACAGCAGGACCACCCGGCCCTGGGTCATGAGCCGCTCAACCATGGTAAAGGGCCGGCCCTCGTATCCGGCCAGCAGACTCAACGGGTTGTCAACATAGATAAGGAGAAGCAGACAGACAAAAAGAAGCGGCACACCACACAACCATACCCTGCGCAACAACCTGTCCCGGTCGAGGTTCTGGAAAAAATACCCCTCGTACAGGAGGACGAAAAAAGGCAGAGTCGCACCAATTTCCTTGGAGCCGACAGCGGCGATGCCGGCCCCGAGGGCTCCGGCAAAAAGCAAAACCGATTTCCTGCCCCCATTCACCCTGGCCAGGGCGTATAACCAGAGACTGAGCAGGTAAAACATGGTTGCAAGACCATTCATCCGCTGGACCACATAGGTTACGGTCTGGGTATGGAGGGGGTGGACCAGCCAGAGCAGAGCCGCGAAAGAGGCGATAAGGCGGGGATCGGCAAACCTGCCTTTCAGGGCCGGCGTGGCCAGGGTGGTCAGAGTGAGCTGGTAGAGGAAAAAGGCGGCCAGGATATGGATGGTGATGTTGACCAGGTGATACCCGGCCGGATTTTCCTGGTTCACATAGTAGTTCAGGGCAAAGGTGATGTTCGCGACCGGCCTGGTCCGAAGGGTGCTCCCGGCAACGACGTTTTGCAGGCCTGACAGGGACAGCTCATCAAGGCGCAGAACCGGATTGTCGAGTATATTTCGGTAGTCATCCAGGTAAAAGGGCACATCCAGGCTGCCGCCGTACACGACCGCGCCCATAATCAGACAGAGCAGCGGCCCAAGCCATACATTACCTGTTTTCCCGCCGCGCGCAACAACGTTCATTTCAGGGACATCCCGGCATGACACAGGCGGAAACAGAAGATACATTCTGCCTCATTGCGGTGTTTTCCTGTTAACCCGATTCATCGCCGCGGCCATGCCTCTGGTTGCAAAAAGGCGGATCCCCTCCTCGACCAGGCTCAGGTTTTCCCGCAGCATGTTCCACTGCTCCGTGGAAAACCGGGACAGGACATACCGGTCAACCGGCACGTCTCTCGTCTCCTCGCTGTCCCGGGGGTGGCCGACACCTATCTTGAAACGGCCGAACTCAGGGGAACCAAGCTGACTGATGATTGACCGGATGCCGTTGTGCCCGCCGGACCCGCCGCCAAGAGCCATCTTCAACCTCCCGGGTGTCACGTCAAGATCATCATGAACGACAAGGATATCAGACACGGCAATGCCGAAATACCTGGCAACGGGCGCCACGCTCTCACCGGAAAGGTTCATGAACGTCTGTGGTTTGAGCGCGTAGACCCTGGTGTCGTCAAGACGAAATGAGGCAAGGCTGCCCTTCATCTTCCCGGCGGAAAAGGCATGACCGGCCCGCCCGACAAAATAATCAAGGGCGATAAAACCAACATTATGTTTTGTTTTTTCGTAACGGTCACCCGGGTTGCCCAGGCCGACTATCAATACCTTTCGTTCCGACATAACACCATCAAACCCTGATGAGTCCGAAAAAAATCTGTAAACACCAGCCGGGCACTACGATAATTCAGCACGTCGCAACGCTGAAACCGGCTCAACACAACAAAAAAGCCGGGAAGAGTCTTCTCCCGGCTTTTTCGAAATTATGGCCACAGGGCCCTTTATGCCTACTCAGAAGCCGGTTCCGGCCAGGAGACCACTCCTGTGTTCCGGACCGGGCCGGTTCCCGGCTCAGTGACCGACAGCCACACAAACAGCAGAGGCGTCATCGAGCATCTCAATCCTGTCCGGCAGGGAAACATCACTGAACGTCAGAGACTCACCCCGGTCAAGACCCGTTATATCCACCTCGATACTGTCGGGCACGTCAAGCGGCACGCCCTTGACCTTCATGGACGTGCGCAGGACCTGCAGCTCACCGCCCAGGTCGACACCCCTGGCAACGCCGACGTAGTCGAGCGGCACGGAAAAAATTATGGGCTCGTCAAGGGTAATCTCAAAAAAATCAACATGGACCAGGCTGTCGGTCACCGGATTTTTCTGAATCTCCTTGACCAGGACATGACGCTCGCCCTTGTCATCGCCGTCAATCTGCAGGGTGACCACGGCATTGCGCCCGTGCAGGTCAAACAGACATTTATACAAAACCGTACTGTCAAACTGCAGGGCCAATGCCTCGTTACCGCCGCTGTAGACCACAGCCGGGGTCACGTTTTTCATACGTAACTGCCTGGACGCACCTTTGCCGAAACCGGTCCGCAGCGCTGCAGGCAAACTCACCTGGATCATTTGTATCCTCCTTGTTTCCTCTCAAGATAAGAAAATCTGTTCACAGTATTCAGACAATGCCCGTCCACAACGAACGTAAGTGAGCAGGGGGACCGTATCTTCGCACGGTCGCAACCGCACGAAACTTCGGCGCCCCTGACCACTGAAGTATATAAAAAAAACAGTTTCCACTCCTGTGATCAGTTACCAACGAACAATGAAAACCAGGGACCGGGCAACACTCCTAAACAAACAGGGTGCTGACCGAATCCTCGGTGTGTATCCGGCTGATGGCCTGGCCCAGCAGCTCGGAAACGGACAGCACTGTAATCTTGTCACAGCGCAGCGCGTCACCCCGCAGGGGGATGGAGTTTGTCACGACCAGCGACTTGATACAGGAATCCTCGAGACGCTCAATGGCAGGGCCGGACAAAACAGGATGGGAACAGCAGGCATGCACCTCTCTGGCGCCCCGCTCAATCAGTTTCGCTGCCGCGCCGCACAGGGTACCGGCCGTGTCCACCATGTCATCAAGGAGGATGGCTGTCTTGCCGGTCACGTCACCGATAACATGAAGCGCCTCGCACTCGTTGGCCCGTTCCCTCCGTTTATCAATTATGGCCAGATCCGCGTTGAGACGTTTGGCAAAGGCCCGGGTCCGTTCCACCCCGCCGGCATCGGGCGACACCATGATCACGTTGTCGAAGGTCCCGCGAATGTGATCCAGCAGGACCGGCGCGGCATAAAGATGATCCACCGGAATATTGAAGAAAGCCTGTATCTGACCGGCATGAAGATCCATGCACAGGACCCTTCTGGTCCCGACCGCCATGAGCATCTCGGCCACGGCCTTGGAAGTGATCGGGACCCGCGGCCGCACTTTCCGGTCCTGGCGGGCATAGCCGTAGTAGGGCATGACGGCGGTGATCCGGCGGGCCGAAGCGCGCCGCATGGCGTCGACAGTGATGATCAGCTCCATAAGATGATCGTTGACCGGCGGGCAGGTCGGTTGAACAATAAACACATCCGCGCCGCGGACATTTTCCTTGACCTCAACGGAAATTTCACCGTCACTGAACTTTTTGACGTCAAGCTTTGACAACGGCACTCCCAGGGAGGCGCAAATCTCCTCTGCCATGGGCCGGTTCGCGTTGCAGGAAAAAATTTTCATCTGTTTCGGCATAATTCTCCTACCCTGTGTTCCCGTCTTCGTACAATACCGACTCCCGCAGCCGGCAACAGCCCTGCCCGGCGCAGTATTGCCTGGCTGGGGCGGCAGGATTCGAACCTGCGAATGCAAGAATCAAAATCTTGTGTCTTACCGCTTGACGACGCCCCATCCGGTACCAAAGAAAAACGTTTAGGAAACAAGCGGAGCAACCAGATACGTCCTCTGATATTCCCGCTGCAGTTCCCTGCAACAAACAGCCGCCTTATCCGCCTCCGCGCTCCTGAACAGTCCAAAAACCGTTGGGCCGCTTCCAGACATCAGGGCCGCGTCGGCGCCCGCGGCGAGGAACTTTTCCTTTATATGAGCAAGTTCTGGAAACCTGGCCGCGGTGATGATCTCAAGATCATTGCGTATTTCCGAAGCTTCCACTCCTCTCCGGAGGCGAATCGCCTTTTCCCGGCCAGGGAATTGATCATCACAAAAATCACGTAAATTAATTTTTTTTTCCCCTGCTGTCAATGCAAAATTCTCATAAACCCATGCTGTTGACACG
>JAJRTB010000092.1 GCA_024278495.1 Deltaproteobacteria bacterium | reverse complement strand
TATGAGCATCGCGGATGGTGATACGAAACCGTCAACGGCTGACTTGACTGATTTCGGGGAGGTCCGCGTGAACGGAGAAACCGTTGAACATGATTTTGTCGTTGTGAACAGTGGGAACGGTTCCCTGCACCTGACAGGCGTGCCGCCGGTTGTGCTCAGCGGCTCCTCGGGATTCAGTGTGACAGTTCAGCCTGCAACAACAATCTATCCGGGCGGCTCTGCCACGTTTACCATCAGGTACGATCCCGCTGTCGCCGGCAGCGCAGCCGCGACTGTTTCCATAGCGAACGACGATGCGGATGAGAACCCGTACAATTTTACCATCCACGGGAAAGGTAAGGCCTTTCCCTGGCCCCTCTTCCTGCCGGCAGTTTTTCCGGCAACCCCTTAACCATATATATTTGTCGGTTTCGCAAAAAAACTGAAACCGACATGGTCTGGGGTACGATACAGGGTCACAGTTTCCGGCGGGTGAGTGCAGCTTTGTACGTGTCCGCGGTAAGTCCCTGATTACGTTTTTGTGATTTTCAGCTTGTTTCATTTGTCTGGGACCTGTTTGTATGCTATTCTAAAAAGCTGGCCGCAACCTTGAACCCGTGGCGTGAACCTGCGCTTTTCTTTTTCAACTTCACGTGATGACGATGACCAACAGCCTGGAGTTATCAGTTGTGCTGCCTGACGAGTGCCGGCGGGAGATGCTGGCGCACTGCCGGGATGCCCTGGCGTCTTTTCATGCCGGCAGGCAGCAGGAGGGCAAGGCGTTTGGGCTTGTGTTTGGGAAGAAAGAGAACAGGATAATTTCCGTGACCAGATGTTTTCCCCTGGAGCGAAATGTGCGCTCCAGGCCGCCCTGGCGGGAGCAGGTAGACCGGCTCATGGCCGATTATGCCGTTCCCTCGGAGACACCTCTGGCCGGCCGGGGCTGGGTTGCCGACCCGGCCGAGCTTTTCGGGCGGATCAGGGAGTGTCGGCAAACCGGTGATATTCTTCTCGGCACCTATCACATGCACCGGGTTGCCTGGGAGCACGATCCCCGGCGTGACACCCCGACAAAACTTGACGCGGTTCTGGCAAAAGACAGCGGGCTGCTGATGTTTATCATCTCCATGGTGGATCCCCGTCAACCGGTCATCCGGGTGTTCAGCGAGGGCCTTGTGGATCGGGAACTGTCTGTCTCCGGTGCCTGAATCCCTGGCCAGCCACGCCACGGGTGAACGCTCACGGGTTCATGAGATAATCTTACAATGAGACCGGCCCGGCTTGCGCCGGAGCTGACACCGGTCAACAGGGAATACTGATGCGTCATTATCAGGAACACAGATCAGCGCTGGTGGTTGAGTACAATGATCCGGAAGAAGGGTTCCGGGGCTGGCTGGTTTTTGACAGCCTGGAGCATCAACTTTGCGCCGGCGGCATGCGGGTGCAGCAGGGCCTGACCAGGGAACTGCTGGTCGGGATGGCCCGGAACATGACCTGCAAGATGCGGCTCTGCGGTCTGCGGGTCAACGGGGCAAAGTGCGGCATTGATTACGATCCCGCTTCTCCGGGCAAACACGCGGCCATGACCCGGTTCATGACCGCCATACGCTCCTATATTCAACACTGCTATTCCATGGGGCCGGATCTCAATGTTGAAATGATTGAGCTGGAAGAGATCGGCCGGGAAATAGGTCTTGCTTCCGTCAAGATGGCCGTGGCAGAAGCCCAGGGCTGGGATCTTGATTATTTCATGGAGCGCTGCCAGGCGCTGACTGAAATGATTGATGGTCGACCCCTGGGGACGATCAGGGCCGGATACGGCGTCGCCATGGCCGCGCTCGGCATGCTTGATTACCTGGGAGTCCCGCCTGATAAAGCAACCGTGATGATACAGGGATTCGGCACCCTGGCCCGGGCCGCGGCCTTTGGCCTCCTGCGCAAAGGGGTGCGGATCACGGGGCTGGCTGATGTGGAGAAGAGTTATATAGCCACCCATGACGCGGGGCTCGATGTGGAACAGTTGCTCGATTCAGATGGGCATCTTCTGCCGCCGGTCACGGGCGGGCGGGTGCGGACGGCTGATCGGGAAGAAATATTCAGGGTTCCCTGTGACATAGTGATTCCCGCCGCTGTTGAAAACGCGATCGACGAGGAGGTCGCGGCCGGACTTGAGGTCAGGGCCGTGGTGCCCGGGGCCAACCTGGCTGTGACACCGCCTGCCGACCACCTTCTGCATGAACGGAAGATACCGGTTGTCCCCGATTTTCTGGCCGGTTGCGGCGGTTCGCTTTCCATGGAGGGGTTGTTCGGGCCGCCGGAGCATCCCACCGCCCGGCAGGTGCTGGATCACGTGGAGACGCGTATGGTTGACCTGGTGCGCCGAACCATGGCCCGCAGCAGCGCGGAACGAGTTCCCCCCACCAGGGCCGCCCTTGCCGCGTGCGCCGAAACAGTAGTCCCGCCCGCAGCCAGGGCATATGAGATACGTCGGAAACAATAAGCAGGAGAACGGATGGCGTCGCACCCCCTTGATTTTCAACTGCAGGCACACAACTATGCCACCCCGGAGCTCTTGACGCTCTTTGACGAGCAGAACCGGATTGACCGCTGGCTCAGGATTGAGGCGGCATTGGCCCATGCGCAGGCGGAACTTGGCATTATCCCGGCAGACGCGGCCGATGAGATCGGGGTAAAAGCCGTTTTCGCGGAGCTTGACCTGGAACTGGTCCGCCGGGAGTATGAACGCAGCCGCAACTCCCTGATCCCGGTTCTGAAAGGGCTCAGGGCCGCCTGTGGCGAATATGCGGCCCAGTACGTTCACTACGGCGCCACGACCCAGGACATTCTTGATACCGGCCAGGTCCTTGAGCTTCGTGAAACCCTGGGAATTCTCTACCGGGATATCCGGCGGGCGGAACAGCGCCTGGTCGACCTCAGCCGGGAGCATCGCCGGACAGTAATGATCGGCCGGACCCATGGCCAGCAGGCCCTGCCCGTGACCCTTGGCCTGAAGACCGTCAACTGGGCCCTGGAACTCCGGCGACATATCGAGCGGTTGAAACATCTCTATCCCCGGGTCCTGTACGGCCAGTTAAGCGGCGCGGTCGGGACCATGGCCGCCCTGGGTTCCCGGGGCCGGGAGGTGGGGGAGAAGACCATGGCCCGGCTGGGCCTGAAGTACTCGGCGCCGGGCTGGCATACCTGCCGGGACAACATGGCCGAAGCCGCTTCTTTTTTTGGCCTGCTGGCCGGTACCCTGGAGAAGGTCGCAAGCGAGGGGTACCTGCTCGGTAAAACCGAGGTGGGCGAGCTGGCCGAAGCCGCGCCTGGAACAATGATGAGCACTACCATGGTCCATAAGCGCAATCCGGTGTTCTGCCAGCGGGTCGGTGTTCTGGGCCGCCATATCCGTTCCCTGGTCGGAGTGGCGGTTGAATCCATGGTCCACGAGCATGAGCGTGATCCCCGCTCTTTATGGTCAGAATG
>JAJRTB010000002.1 GCA_024278495.1 Deltaproteobacteria bacterium | reverse complement strand
CTGCGCGGCCAACGGGTCGGCATCATATTGGGCACCACGGTCGGGTGCACCTTCCACGATGAGGACTATTACGCGGCCTGGCGCCGGGGAGAACGCCCGGACCCGGGTCCGGTGCACCAGTACCTTGAGACCAACCTGGCCGCGTTTCTTCAGAACATTCTTGGCACAACAGGGCCGGTGGCGGTGGTGACCAATGCCTGCGCCTCGGGCACCGACGCCGTCGGTATCGGCTTCGACTGGCTGCAACAGGGTCGCTGTGACCTGGTCATTGCGGGGGGAGCGGACGGGTTGTCCCGGATCGCCTACTACGGATTCGCCTCCCTGATGCTCATGGCCGAGGCCCCCTGCACCCCCTTTCAACAGGACCGGGCCGGCCTGAACCTGGGCGAGGGAGCAGCCCTGCTTATCCTGGAACGCGAGAACCAGGCCGCAGAGCGTCAGGCCCGGATCAGGGGCCGGGTGCGCGGCTACGCAGCCGCCGCGGACTGTCACCATCCCACGGCTCCGCACCCCCGGGGCCGGGGACTGCAGGCGGCCGTGAACCAGGCCCTGGCCATGAGCGGCGTTGCCAAAGAGGAGATCAGTTTTGTCAACGCGCACGGCACCGGCACCCCGGCCAATGACAGCGCTGAAATGAACGGGCTTGCCGGTGCGGGGCTCTGCCACTGCCCGGTGGTCTCCACCAAGGGCGCCACCGGCCATATGCTGGGCGCGGCCGGGGCCATGGAGGCGATTCTCACGCTCCAGGCGCTCAGCAAGGGAAAGACCCGGGGCACCATCGGCTGTGTTGAGCCGGATCCGGACCTGGCTCTTGTGCCGCTCCTGCAGGATGAACAGGTGCGGCTAAGCGGCCGGATCGGCATCAGCCAGTCCCTGGCTTTTGGCGGAGCCAACTCGGCCCTGGTCCTTGAGGGGGAACCGTCATGAGCTGGATTATTGACGCCGTCCATATTCCCGCCCTGCCGGACACCCCTTCTGCGCGGTTTTCCCGGCAACTGCGGCGGGCGGATGACTTTATCCGCCTGGCCGTCGCGGCCGCCGAGCAGCTCCTGGACGAGCATGTCCTTCCGCCCGGGCCGGACCCGGCAACAGGAATTGTCCTGGGCACGGCCTTTGGCCCCATGCAGACCAACTTCGAGGTCCTTGGCCTGATCATTGATCAAAACCAGACTTCACCGACCCTCTTTTCCCACTCGGTCTTCAACAGCGCGGCCGGGTACCTTGCCCGCCTCTTCAACATCCAGGGCGCAGGCTCCACCCTCACTGATTTTTCCTGGCCCTTTTTTCAGGCCCTGGCCGCTGGACAGAGCGCTATCGACTCGGGCAGAGTGCGGCGCTGCCTGGTCCTGCAGGTGGAAACCTACAGCGAACTGCTGCTTGAGGCGCGACAACGAATCTGCGGGTCGACCAGCCCCTGGTCTCCGGGCGCAACAGCCTGGCTGCTGGGCAATGGTCCCGCTCCCGGGGCCCGACACCTCGATCAACTCGAGATACATGCCTGTCCGGCACCTTCCACCGATTTACTGACCCGGGAGGAACACCTGCGCATCGGGGAAACGTCGTCATCACTGACCCACCCTCTGGCCGCGGCCGCCGGACTCACAGAACTTCTGCGCCGTCCGCACATGGAGAAAACAACCTGCATCCTCAGCGCCTCCTACGGCAAAGTCACCCTTATCCTGGACCCCGGAGATCCATCATAAATGGCGCCGCTCAACGAACAAAAAGTCCTCCTGGTCCATCCCCTGGGCTACAGCGCCGAGGAAGCTGAACGCGACATCTCCCGTAAAACCAACATCATGCCGCCCATCGGCCTGGCCTCCATTGCCGCCTTCCTGGAGCAACGCTCTATCAGCGTTGACCTGATCGATTGCTACGCCCACCCGGACGCCACGGCACAGATCAGGCAGACCCTGCTCGATGAGCGCCCCGCCTTTCTCGGCTTTTCCTGCACCACCTCCACCTTTCTCGATGGGGTCGGGATTGCCGCCATGGCCAAGTCCCTCCTGCCCGGTATCCGGACCGTATTCGGCGGGGTCCATGTATCCGCTCTCAAGGAGGAAATACTTGAGCGATTTCCGGAGGTGGATTTTATCATTGCCGGCGAGGGTGAAGAAGCCCTGTACGAGCTGCTTGTTTCAGGCGGCAGGGAGCCGGAGAAGGTCCCGGGGCTGGTCTATCGCGACGCCACGGGACCGGTCTTTACCGGGCACCGCAAACAGCTGCTGGAACTGGACGATCTTCCCTTTCCCGCCTATGAAAAACTCTCCGGCTATCCGGAACGCTACAAACTGCCCATCTTCAACTATCCCAAGGCCCCCAATGCCAGCTGCATCTCCAGCCGGGGCTGCCCCTATGCCTGCAGCTACTGCGACCGCTCGGTGTTCCGCCGCTCATTCCGGTACAACTCAGCCCGCTACATGCATGAGCACCTCCGTTACCTGAATGAACGATTCGGTATCCGTCACGTCAACTTCTACGACGACCAGTTCACCTTCAACCGTGAACGGGTGGAGGAGTTCTGCGCCCTGCAGTGCAACAGCGCCCGGCCCATGACCTTCAACTGCGCGGTCCGGGCCGAGCATATCGACGCTGAGCTCCTGCGGCTGATGAAAGCTGCGGGCTGCTGGATGATCAGCCTGGGGATCGAAACAGGAGACGAAAACCTCCTGGCCCAACACCGCCGGAACGCCAACCTGGACATGCTGGCGGACAAGATCCGCACGATCCACGAAGCGGGCATCAGGGTCAAGGGACTCCTGATGATGGGCTTGCCCGGAGAGAGTGAAGCGAGCATCAAGCGCAGCATGCGCTACGTCTTTTCCCTGCCCATTGACGATTTCAATCTGGCGAAATTTACCCCCTTTCCCGGCTCGCCCCTGTACAAGGAGATCCACAAAATCGGCACCTTTGACGAAGACTGGGCCCGAATGGACTGCATGGAGTTTCTCTTTATTCCCAGGGGCATGACCCGGGAACGGCTCGATGAGCTGTTTATAGAATTTTACAAGAGCCATTACAAAAGGCCTAAAGTCATGCTGGGCTATGCGGCCATGCTCTGGAAATCACCGGACAGCTGGCTGCGTTTCGCCAGGGATTTAGGCAGCTTTCTGCGCTTTGCCGCCAGTAACAGGAGGATCTCGGAAACATGAAACAGCTTCACTTCGACCTCTCATTCCAGAGGGCCGCTAAAAAAACACTTTATCCAGACATCACGCCGAGGCGACGGAACCGCCCGGACCTTCTGCGCAGGTCTCCGGCTATTTTACTTGTCATCCTGACCATCATCACCCTGGCGGGCTGCTCTTTTCAGGAAGCCCGCCGGCAGGCCGCAGCCGTCGAGAATATCGGATACATTGAGGGAACGGTCCTCAACCCCAGTGACCGACAGGGAACCATGGTTGCGCTACTTTTTCGAAACGACAACAACATACCCGTCCGCCTCGAAGGGAAAACTGTTGCCGACAGCGGTTACTTCAAGTTCTCGGTCCTGCCGGGATCCTATTTTGTCGCCGCCTTTCTTGACGACAACAACGACAATCGGTTCCAGCAGGGAGAATACGGGGCCATGCACGGCACGCCGGCTTCCATTGAGGTCGCACCGAAACAGACTGTTATCCTGGAGCCCATTACCATCTTAGGTCCGCCGCCGAAGCCGGACAACGTACCCGAACCGATCACCGAAGTCCAAGGAGCCATGCACAACATCGGCCAGATCGTTACCCTGAACGATCCCCGGTTTAAACCGGAGAACTATACTCTCGGTTTCTGGCACCCCATCACTTTTCTGGAACAGGCCGAGGGCGGTCTCTTTTTTCTGGAGGCATACAGCCCCGCCAAAACCCCGGTCCTCTTTGTCCACGGGGCCCTGGGCGGGCCGGGCATCTGGACGTCCATCCTTGAAAGTCTGGACCGGGACAGGTTCCAGCCCTGGCTGCTCTACTACCCTTCCGGCCTGCGCCTGGATATCATCAGCGATTACATGGTGGAGGCGGTGACGCGCCTGCAGCGCAGGTACAACTTTACCAGAATCGACATCGTCGCCCACAGCATGGGTGGATTGGTCACCCGCTCATTCGTCAAAAAATACATCGCCCATAACACAAAAAATGTCGACACTATCGGGTTGGTCATGACCATCAACAGCCCCATGAACGGGATAGCTTCGGCTGCCGTCGGAATCAAACACTCGCCCATCGTGGTTCCGGCCTGGCGTGACGTGGCGCCGGCCAGCGGTTTTCTCCGGGACATCAACTCCTGGCGCTGGCCCGACCGGATTCCCTACTACCTTATCATCTCCTATGTGCAGGGAAAAAGCGGAGACGGAACCGCATCCCTCCAGAGCCAGGCTCCTCTGAAACTACAGAATGAGGCGTACCGAACCATTCTCATGGAGGACAGCCATGAAGGCATCCTGGTTGACAAAACATTCCTGAAAATTTTCAACAAGATCCTGGCCGACAACACCGCCGGGACACCCCGGACGCCATGACCCGTTTGCCTGAGGATAAATCGCGGCCGGAGCCCCTGCCCTGCGATGCCGGAGCACTGATCCCGCACGAGCCGCCCATGGTTCTCCTCAACCGGCTGATCAGAAAGGCGGACGAGGATATCGACGGCGACACATCCTTCCTTGACGCCATTGTGCCGGATGCCGGGCCCTTTGTGGACAGCGGTGTCGTGCTGCCGGAATACTTTGTCGAACTCATGGCCCAGGCCGTGGCCGCGGTGGATGGTTATCCCCCGAAAAAAGGGAAAGCACCGGCCAAGGGATTCCTGGCCGGTATCGACTCATTTTCATGGAGCGGATCCGCCCGGCCGGGCGATCTGCTGAAAATCAGCCTGCAAAAGACATTTTCTTTTGGTTCCGCTTTCATCTTTACCGGCACCGTAACCGGTCCGGCCGGTGAACTTGGCCGGGGCCAACTCAAGATCTGGAAGGTGGAAGAAGAATGAGCAAAATGTTTCCGACAATCATGTTGCTTCTCCTGTTACTGCTTGCCGGGACAGGTATCCGTGCCGAAAATATCCCCGATGCACCGGACGCATCCCTGGACCGGTTCCTGGAGGATATCAAAGCCCGGGTCCGGGATACCCGCACCGTGCAGTGCCGCTTTGAACAGGAACGGAACCTTGCCATCTTCACCCAGCCTGTCATCTTCTCCGGCAGGATGGTTTTAAGCCGCCCTGACCGGTTGCGCTGGGAAAACATCAAGCCGATCCCCTCGGTCCTCATCTTCAACGGCGACAAGGGGCAGCGCTGCAACGACGACGCGCCGCCGGTCCGTTTTGACCTGCGAACCGACCCGGTTATGAACATGGTGGCCCGGCAGATCTGGACCTGGGTTGACGGCGATTACACCAAACTGCGGAAAGACTACAGCCTGGCCCTGACAGGTGGCGACACCCTGGAGCTGACTCCGAAAGCCGGAAGCACGCAAAGGCTGATCACGTCGGTCAGGATTACCTTTGACCGTTCCACCCTCCAGCCTCAAACCATCCGCATAGGTGAAACCGGAGGCGACTCAACCGTTATCCGTTTCAGCGGCTATCAGCTCAACCAGGCCGTGGATGAGCGGCTGTTCACAACCTGTTTTCCCTGATTCCGCCCCTTTCGAGCCCCTATGGTATCGCCCCCTGAACAAGGAAAAAAATCTCTGCTGACCTGGATCCTGGTTCTGGCCGCCGTGTGCATCAGCGGCTTGCACGCGTCCACCATTGAGATCCGGGAAGACGCCCTGGATCTCCTGCCTGACTCCATTGTCACAAGCGACCTGGAGCTTATCCGCCGGCTGGGCATGATCAACCGGGTCTACCTGAGCATCAGCATCGATACCGAAACTACTGAAATAACCGACGCCCAGTGGCAACAACTGCGGGAAAGCGTCCTGCGGGTCGGCACGACTCTGCAGGAATCCCCCCTGTTTGGCGAAGTTGTCTACCGGCTGCCGCCGGACCTGGAAACAACCCTGTTCAGCAACATTCTGCCCCTGCTGCCCTATGCCCTCACGAACGAGGACTACCGGGAACTCGCCCGGGCCGTGACCGCAGAGGGCGTGCGGCAGCGGTTACAGAGAATGTTTCAGCTGCTCAACTCACCGGCCGGGATCGGGATGAGAGACAGGGTTGTCCGGGATCCGCTGGGCCTGTCGCTCATCCTCTTCAACCGGCTCAAGCAGTTGCGCGGCGAATTTGCCGTGACCGTCAAAGACGGTGTTTTCACCTCCCGGGACAGGACGAGCTGCCTGATCTGGGCGGACGCTCTCCTGCCCCTGACCGACTCAAACAACAGTGAACAGGTCCAGGCCGCGGTCGACCGGGCCCTGGCCGTGGGTCTCGCGGCCGGGGTCTCGGCCCGGGTCATCGGTACCCTGCCCCATACCCTCGCCAATATACGCACCGTCCGCAGTGATCTGAAGGTGCTGCTGCCCCTGGCCACCGTGCTTCTGGCCCTCTTCCTGGTCCTGGCCTGCCGGAGCCCGCGGGGTGTTCTGGTGGTCGCCGTCCCCTTTCTGGCCGCCCTGCCCGCCATAGCGCTGCAGAATATGATCTTTGGCAAGGTAAGCGCCCTGGCCCTGGGGTTCGGCATTGTCCTGACCGGACTGGCCGTTGACTTCGCGGTCCACCTCTTTCTGGCCCTGCGCCTGGAACCGGGCAGCAGAAAAGAAATTATCCGAAAACTGCGGCGTCCCATCCTTCTGGCCTGGGCCACCACCACCAGCGTGTTTCTGGTGCTGCTGCTCTCATCGGTCCCGTCGCACCGGCAGATGGCCGGACTTGCCATCGCCGGGATCACCCTGGCGGTCATCATCTCCTGGCTGCTGATCCCCACCATTACCGGATCGACCGGCCGGCGGCCTCTTTCCCGATCGCATCTCCCGGAACAGGTCTCCAGAAAAACATTCCGGCCGGTTCTGATCTGGATCCTGCTGCTCGGCGCGGGCATGGTCTGCCTGCCGCGCCTCGAATTCAACGGCGACATGCGGGTCCTGGACGCCGTCAATGCGGAAATCAACGATTCAGACACCCATTTTCACGAAACCTGGCGCGGCTCCATTGACCAGGCCCTGGTCTTGAGCCGGGGCAGGGACCTGGACCAGGCCCTGGATGTCAATGACCGGGCCTATGCTTTTCTGGCCGACAACCTCAGCACCCCGTTTCAATCAGTCGCCCCAATCCTGCCGGGACCGGCCGTGCGCCGGGAACGGGCCGGGAAGTGGCGGGAATTCTGGACCCGGCACCGGAACCAGGTTGCCACGCACCTTGACCGATTCGGCACGGAGCTTGGCTTCAGATCCGGTATTTTTACACCGTTCATCACCTTTACCCGGGACACGGAAGCACATTTCAACGCCGAACAGGTGGTACGCGGGCCGCTCCGGCCGCTGCTGGCCTCCATGGTCCGCTTGCCGTCCGGATCCGGGCACCGGGAGCCCGAAACCCTGGTAATGACCATTGTCCCGGAAAACGACACCACCTGGCCGGTCCTCAAAGAGCTGAAAGGGCAACAGACCGACAACCTGAACATCATCTCGTTCAGGAGCTGGCGGGAGCAGGTGGAAACCCTGCTCAAAGATGATATCCAGCGCCTTTCCCTGCTGGCGGCCCTGGTGGTCATCATTCTGGTCGGTTTCTTTTTCCGGGACCTGCGCAAAACAGCCGCGGCCCTGGCCCCTGTCCTGGCGGCCCTGGCGTCCATGGCAATTTTCTCTTTTGTCACCGCAAGCTCCGTCAACATCATGCATGTGCTGATGAGCATCATGGTCATCGGGCTCAGCGTGGACTACGGTATCTTCTCGGTCTGCGCCCATGAACTGAAAACAACCCGGACCACCCGCCGGGCCGTAACTATCTGCGCGGTTTCAAGCTGTATCGGCTTCGGGGTCCTGGCCCTGGCGCAGCACCCGGCCCTCTTTTCACTGGGCACCACCGTGCTGGCCGGCATAGGCGCGGCCTGGCCCACCGCGGCCTGGGTTACCCCGGCCCTGCTGGATTCCGGCACGGGGAGGACTGGATGAAAACTCCCTGCCTGTTTCTGCTCATCATGCTCACCCTGGCCGGATGCGCTCCCCATGTAACGACACCGGCCTGGCCGCCCCCCGACGATAAAACCCGGGATGGAACCCTCTACCGGATCCGGATCAAACAGGGCGGGACAACCCGGTTCAGCGGTCTGATCGGCCTGAAACCGGTGAGCGGGGGCGTGGAGAGTCTCCTGCTCGATGCCACCGGGGCTCCCCTGGTCAAGGGATCGGCGCGGCCGGACGGAACCATGGTCATAGAATACGCGCCCGGCGCACTGCGTGAAAAAAGGATCCCGGAATTGATTGGCAAACTGGTCAAATACATATACTTTACTCCCGGGACCCCGGACTGTTCCTGGCACATTCCCTATCAGGTCTGCCTGGAGGAGCGTGAACCGGGAATCCGGACCAAACAGGCAAAATTTGGCCCGCTGCGCCTCTGGCAGGTGCAAACAGTCCACCGGGGGCACGTCGGCGAAACAATAGAGGTGGAGACGCTTCTGCCGCCGATTGCGATCAGCCTTGACCGGGTGACGGAATAAGCGGACCAGGAACCGGACGAAAAACAATGCACTCCATCGAACTGTCGCTGCTGAAAGAATGCCTGCGCCCCCCTGTGGTCGAGAAGGAGGGCGAGCTCTGTGCCGCCTTCTGCTTCAGCTCTGATTTTCCGGGCTTTGCCGGTCACTTCCCGGACCAGCCGGTGCTGCCGGCCGTGGTCCAGCTGGCGGCTGTCCGTTTTCTCGCGGCGGAACACCTGGGGCGACCACTGCAACCGGTCAGCGTCAGCCGGACAAAGTTCAAGGCCATGATCGGCCCGGATGATGAGATGCGGGTACGCGCCAGGATCCAGAGGACGGACGAGACAGTAACCCTCTCCTTTACCATCACTGCGAACCGCGACACGGCCGCCGTCGGGGAGCTGGTCTGCAGTTTCGATAACGGTTGAAAGGAGTAACCCCGTGCGACGACAACATACTCACTCATCCTGGTTTGAGCGGGAAGACGGAGCGCCTCCGCCGCTGACAGTCAGCGCCACCCGCCGGGTCCGCTTTGAGGAGCTGGACCCGCTGCGCATTGTCTGGCACGGCCGCTATGTCAGTTATTTCGAAGACGGGCGGGTCGCGTTCGGGCGCAGATACGGTCTCTCCTACGAGGCCTTCATGACCAGCCGGCTGGCCGCGCCCATTGTTCAGTTGCACATCGATTACCTGACCCCGCTCTCCTTTGACGAGTTAATAACCATTGAAACGAGTCTGCACTGGTGCACGGCCATGCGGCTCAACTTCGAGTACACCATCTTCAACCAGGCTGGTAAACAGGTGGCATCCGGATATACCGTGCAGCTGCTCACGGATCTGCAAGGCGCCATGCTCTTTGTGGCGCCGGACTGGATTGAGCGGTTCCGGCGGAAATGGCTGCGGGGCGACCTGGACAACAGCCCCCGGGACGGAGACGGCAATGACGCATAAGGAAAAGCAGGTACTCATCATTGACTGTGCCGTCCACACCGGCCTGGGCGACCTGAAGGAGACATGGCAGGGGCTCACGCGGGGCCATAGTGGCCTGTCCCGGATCAAGCTGCCCGGTCTTGCCGGAGAATACCCGGTGGGCCGGGCCGTGGCGGCAAACGTGCCGTACGGCTCGACCGGGCGGCTGGACACGCTTATGACCAGGGGCATCGACACCCTTGCCTCCCTGCCGCTGATCCGGGGCAGATGCGGGGTCATCGTCGCCACCACCAAAGGCGCGGTGGACGAGCTGCTCTGTGATCCCGATCCCCGGGCCGGACAGCCCTGGCATCTCGGCCGGACCCTGGCGGATCTTTTTGACAGCAGATGGCACCAGACCGTCAGCGCGGCATGCGCTTCAGGCACGATCGCCCTGATCCAGGCGGCCAGACAGATCCGTTCCGGCCGGGCTTCCTGCATGGTGGTGGTGGGCATAGACCTGCTCAGCCGTTTTGTCATGAGCGGGTTTGACGCGCTCAAGGCCCTGTCTGAAATCCCCTGTCGTCCCTTTGACCGAAACCGGGACGGTCTGAACCTGGGGGAGGGTGTCGGCATCATGGTACTCTGCAGCCCTGAGTTTGCCGAGGACCAGGGGATAGCGGCCCGGGCGGAAGTCAGAAGCTGGGGCGTCTCCTGCGACGCGACCCATATTACGGCGCCCAGCCGGACCGGGACGGGCCTGCGCAGGGTTCTCAAGCAGGTGAGCGCGGGAAGAAACAGGATCGGAGCCGTCAACGCCCACGGCACCGGGACCGTCTACAACGACGCCATGGAGCTGACCGCCTTCAGGGCCCACTTCGACCGGATCCCGCCCGTTCACTCGGTCAAGGGCGCGATCGGCCATACCCTGGGTGCAGCAGGGGTGATAGAGGGCGCAATCGCGCTGCGCAGCCTGGAAAAAGGGCATATTCCGCCCACAACCGGTTTCAGCGAAAATGACGACGCCGGCGGGTGCCTGTCCGGCAGCAGGATCCAGGAGATCATCGGCGACACGATCCTGTCCTGCAACTCAGGATTTGGCGGCATCAACGCGGGCATCCTCCTGGGCAGGGTCAGGCGGGAGGAACCATGAAAATCATTTCAGGCGGCCAGACCGGCGCGGACCGGGCGGCCCTGGATGCGGCCATTCTGCTCAAGATTCCCCACGGCGGCTGGCTGCCTAAAGGGCGCAAGACAGAGGACGGGCCGCTGCCGACCCGCTACCGGCTGCGGGAACTCAAATCACCGAACTACCAGGACCGGACCGCAAAAAACATCCTGGACAGCGACGGCACCCTGATCATCTCGTTCGGCCCCCTGACCGGCGGCTCCGCCCTGACCGAAAGTCTCGCACTGCGCCACGACCGGCCCTGCCTGATCATCAACCTGGACGAGACCTCCCGGGATCAGGCCGTCCGCGCCATTGAAACCTGGCTTGGGCGTTACAATATAGAAACGTTGAACGTGGCCGGGCCCAGGGAAAGCGGGGCATCCGGGATCTACCAGGCGGTCCTGGACCTGCTTCTGGCGGTGGAGTGGCAGAAGTTTTCCTGAGACGGGTCAACGCCCCCCCTGCCAGAGCAACTCCGGCAGATCTGCCACAAACGCTTTGATTTCATCGCGTACCCGGCGGTAGGGGGCGAGCTGTTCTTCTTCCGCTGTTGCCCCGGCGGCCAGGGCCGGAGGATCATCAAAAGAGTGATGCACTACCCGGGCCGCACCCGGCAGGACCGGGCAGGACTCCCGGGCATGATCGCAGACCGTGACCACCAGGTCAAACTCCCGCACCGGCAAATCCCTGATGAGGGTAGATTCCTGGCTGCTGATATCGACCCCGGCCTCGGCCATGACCCTGACCGCCAGGGGATTGAGCCCGTGTTGTTCAATACCCGCGGAATAGACTTCCATGGTCCCGCCGTGCAGATACCGGGCCCACCCCTCAGCCATCTGACTGCGGCAGGAGTTGCCGGTACAGAGAAAGAGAATTCTTTTTTTTCCCTGCGTCACGAGAGCCAGCCAATCACTTCCGATACTTCCGGTACCTTGCCCACGCATTTCACCTGGCCGTCAACCACGATGGCCGGGGTTGACAGCACGCCCAGCCTGGCCATCTCGGCAAAATCCGTGACCTTGACAACCTCGGCCGCGACCCCGGCCCCGGCCAGGGCCTCCCGCACCACCTGCTCCGCCTTGGCGCAGTTGGCGCAACCCGGCCCGCATACCTCTATTTTCATCCTTGTTCTCCGTGCAGCAGTTGTCGTCAGATAATGATATTGAACAGATAGCCAACCAGCAGAATCCCGCAGCCTACCACCGCCACAAAGACCCCTATCAGGGTGGGCTGCAGCACCTTGCGCAGGATCACCATTTCCGGCAGGGACAGGGCAATAACACTCATCATAAAGGCCAGGACCGTGCCCAGGGCAGCCCCTTTTTCCAGGAGCGCATGGATTACCGGCACGATTCCTGCGGCATTGGAATACATGGGGATACCGATAAGCACAGCCACCGGCACGCTCCACCAGGCCTCCCGGCCCATGATCGAGGCCATGAACCCCTCCGGCACGTAGCCGTGGATGGCCGCGCCCACCCCGATACCGGCTATAACATAGATCCAGACCCGGCCCAGGATGTCCTTAACCGCGTCCCGGCCGGCCAGGAGCCTGTCGTGCCAGGTCAGCGGTATGTCCGGGACATCATCGGCATTGGTGCGGATATCCCGGACCCAGCCCTCAATATGATTCTCCAGGTTGAACCGGCCGATCACCCAGCCCGCGACCATGGCCACCCCGAGCCCGGTGACCAGGTACAGGGCCGCGACCCTCCAGCCCAGCAGGCCGTAGAGCAGAACCAGGGCGATTTCGTTGACCATGGGCGCGGCAATAAGAAAGGAAAAGGTCACCCCCAGGGGCACCCCGGCGGTCACAAAACCGATAAAGAGCGGTACGGCCGAGCAGGAACAGAACGGGGTGACAATGCCGAGCAACGCGGCCAGGACATTACCGGCCGACTCTCTTTTGCCCGCCAGGATCTTTCTGGTTCGCTCCGGGGTGAAAAACGAACGGATCATGCCCACAACAAAAATAACCAAAGTCAGGAGCATGAGGACTTTCGGGGTGTCGTAGAGGAAAAACTGAAGCGACTCGCCCAGGTGACCGCCCCGGGTAAGGGCCAGAAGATCGTAGACCAGAAAAGAGGAAAATCGCTCCAGGTTAAGATACACGAACAGCCATATCCCGATGCCGACAACTCCCGCCG
>JAJRTB010000091.1 GCA_024278495.1 Deltaproteobacteria bacterium | reverse complement strand
GGTCTGCGGGCCGGAAGCGCCTCGATGCAGTCTGCCCGTGAGGCAGGGTTTACCGAGGACAACGGTACCCTGGGCGAGATGTATGAGGTCATCGGCGAGTCGGACATGGTCATTCTGTTGATCTCCGACGCGGCCCAGGTTGAGAACTACCGCCAGATCTTTGATGCCATGAAAAAGGGCGCGGTGCTCGGCCTGTCCCACGGTTTTCTCCTGGGACACCTGGAGAGCGTCGGTGAGTACTTCCCGGAAGGCATGAACGTCATCGGCGTCTGTCCCAAGGGCATGGGGCCGTCGGTCCGGCGGCTCTACGTACAGGGCAGGGAGATCAATGGCGCCGGCATCAACTGCAGTTTTGCCGTGGAGCAGGACGTGGACGGCAGGGCCACTGACCAGGCCATAGCCTGGGCCATCGCGGTCGGCGCACCGTACGTCTTCAAGACAACCCTCGGACACGAGTTCCGCAGTGACATTTTCGGCGAGCGCGGAATTCTGCTCGGCGCGGTTCACGGTATTTCCGAGGCCCTGTACCGCAACTTTGTCATGGAAAAGGGCATGGACGAGGAAGATGCCTTTGTCGCCACGGTGGAGAATATCACCGGTCCCTTGAGCCGGACCATCTCGCACGAAGGGATCATCGCGGTCTATAACGGGCTCGATGAGGCTGGCCGCGAGTCCTTTGAGAGGATCTACTCCGCGGCCTATCACCCGGCTTTTGACATCCTCATGGAGATCTACGATGAGGTTTCAAGCGGCAACGAGATCCGCAGCGTGGTTCTGGCCGGCCGTCGTTTTGACCGCTACCCCATGGGCAGGATCGACGGCACCAGGATGTGGCAGGTTGGTGAGAAGGTTCGGGCCGCCCGGACCGGTGATCCGGTTGTCAATCCGGTGACCGCAGGTCTCTACTGCGCCGTGATGATGGCCCAGATCGACCTGCTGATCGAGCGGGGGCACTGTTTGAGCGAGGTCTGTAACGAGTCGGTCATCGAGGCGGTTGATTCTCTGAATCCCTACATGCATTTCAAGGGCGTGGCCCACATGGTCGACAACTGTTCCACCACGGCCCGGCTTGGCTCCCGTAAATGGGCGCCCCGTTTTGATTATAATATCATGCAGCAGGCCCTGCCCGCTTTTGACGCCGGCGCGCCCGCCGACCGGGCGCTGGTCGACGCCTTCAAAAATCACATGATCCATGACGTTCTGGCGACGGTTGCCACCATGCGGCCGTCCGTTGATATCTCGCTGTCGGAATAGTCCCGGGTGTCTTTTTTGGTTGTATCCAGAGCTTGCCGCATCCGTGTGTCTGGGTTGAACGAGCTTCATGAAACCTGATTTTCTCGAGTATCTGCGGGACCATGTGGTCCTGGCCGACGGAGCCCTAGGGTCCTATCTCTACGAAAAGGGTGTCGAGATGGGCCGCAACCTGGACCTGCTCAATCTGCAGGCTGCCGACCTTGTCTTCAGCGCCCACGAGGAGTACATCCGGGCCGGCAGCCAGCTTATTGAAACAAATACCTTTGGCGCCAACTCCTTCAAGCTGCGGGAGGCCGGAGTCAGGGAACAGGTACGGGAAATCAACCGGGCCGGGGCCGGGATCGCGGCCAAGGTCGCGGGACACCAGGTCTATGTGGCGGGCTCGGTCGGGCCGACCGGCGTCAGGTTTCCGGTTGACGAGGATGAGATATCCGTTGACGAGATAGAGGCAGCCTTCCGTGAACAGATTCAGGGCCTGGTCGATGGTGGTGTTGACCTGATCATGGTCGAGACATTCTCCGACCTGGACGAGATCCTGCTGGCTATCGGCGCGGCCCGGAAGGTGGCGCCGGACCTGCCCCTGGTCGCTCAGATGGTTTTCCCGGCCCGGGGCATGACTGTCCGGGGCGTGGATGCTCTTGAATGCGGCCGGAGAATGGTTGCGGCCGGTGCCGATGTGGTGGGCACCAACTGCGGCCGCGGTATCGATGCCATGGTCACGGCGGTCAGGCGGATGATGCCTATGGCACGGGACGGACATCTGCTCTCGGCCTTTCCCAATGCCGGCCTGCCCGAGATGGTCGGTCACCGCATGATCTACCCGGCCCAGCCCGCCTACATGGCGACCCGGGCCGCTGAGATGATCAAGTGCGGTGTCCATCTGATCGGCGGTTGCTGCGGGACCGGCCCCGCCCATATCCAGGAGTTTCGTTCCAGACTCAAAATCCGTCCGGTCCGGATCCGGACTGCCGAAGTACAGGTCATGCCTGAACCGGCGCCCCGGCAACATGTGGAAGATCTGCCCGGCGGTTTTCTGGCCGGGCTTAAACCCGGGCGGATACCGATTGTCGTGGAGCTTGACCCACCCACCCATCTGGATGTGGAACCGGTCCTGACCGGCGCGGCCAGGCTGACCGAGGCCGGGGTGGACGCCATTTCGCTCGGTGAAAATCCCCTGGCCATTCTCCGGACCGGCAACCTGGGAGTTGCCACCCTGATCCGCCGGCAGACGGGCGTACAGACCATAATCCATCAGACAGGCAGGGATCTCAATGGCCTTGGGCTGCAGTCCCGCATGATGGAGGCGCACCTGCTGGGGATCGAGGCGGTGCTGGCGGTCAGCGGTGATTCGGCCGGCGCCACGGATCAGCCCGGTGTAACCGGTGTCTTTGACCTGCGTTCCTACGGGCTTTTGCGGATGCTGCGTAAGTTAAACAGCGGCATGAACCTGGCCGGAAGGTCCATCAAGCTGAGAACGAATTTTTCACTGGGCGCTGCCTTCAGTTTTCGGCCGGCCAGTCCGCGTCTGCAGATCCAGCGCCTCGAGAAAAAGTTTGAACTCGGGGCCCGTTTCGCCATGACGCAGCCCCTGTTCACTGTCGAGGCGGTCGAACAGATGATCGAGCAGACCCGCCATATAGACATGTTGATCTTTCCGGGGATCTTTCCGGTGATCTCTTCCCGAAACGCGGAGTTCCTCCACAACGAGGTGCCGGGAATTTCAGTGCCCGGAGAACTGCGCAGGCGGCTGGCCGCGTATGATGAAGTTGCCGACCAGCGCAAGGCAGCGCTTGAATACACCCGGGAACTGGTGGAAGATATTGGCGGTATGGCTGACGGGCTCTATCTTATCAGTCCTCTGAACAAGTGGGATATAGCGCTTGAGTTTGTCCGGCAGGTCCGGGAAAGTAACCGGCAGGGCAGCGGCCGGGCCGATGCGTTTGCCGCCGCCGGATAAACCGGGTGAGACGCGCCTCCGGAGCGGGGCGCCTTTTGGAGCGCAGGAAAACAGTACAACAACAGGTGGCCGGAACAGGAAAAGAATATCGCCCTGGATCAGAAAGGCGATTTTTCAGGCCTCCAACATAAATAATTTGGAAGGAGACAACCATGCCAACGCATCTTTTTACCTCTGAGTCGGTTTCCGAAGGCCATCCGGACAAGGTGGCCGATCAGATTTCCGACGCCGTCCTTGACGCCATCCTTGAGCAGGACAAACATGCCCGGGTCGCCTGCGAGTCCCTGGTTACCACGGGTCTTGCAATGATAGCGGGTGAGATCACCACTTCGGCCTGGGTTGACATGCCGGCCATCGTCCGTCAGACTATTCGGGAGATCGGTTACAACTCATCAGACATGGGTTTTGACTGGCAGTCCTGCGCGGTCATGACGACCATTGACAAGCAGTCGTCTGATATCGCCCAGGGCGTTGACGAGGGCTCCGGGCTGGACATGGATCAGGGCGCCGGGGATCAGGGATTGATGTTTGGTTACGCTACCAATGAGACCAGCGTACTCATGCCCATGCCCATCACCTATGCGCACCGGCTGGTCAAACGGCAGGCCGAGGTGCGCAATGCCGGGCGTCTGCTCTGGCTGCGGCCCTACGCCAAGAGCCAGGTGACAATCCAGTATGAAGATAATGTTCCCAAGCGGATCGAGGCGGTAGTCCTGTCCACCCAGCACAGCCCGGATGTGGATTATGAGGATTTGAAGGAGGGTGTGAT
>JAJRTB010000090.1 GCA_024278495.1 Deltaproteobacteria bacterium | reverse complement strand
TTGTAAGTGGTCAGGGGTGCCGCAGATTCGTGCAGGCGCGGCTGACCGCCATAGCCGACTATGCGGGCAGTCGCGACCGTGCGAAGATGCGGTGCCCCTGATCACTTACGAAAAATCTTCGTTTTTCAAAGCATCCCAAAGTGGCATCCTGAAGTGATTTCCGCCCAACTCCCGGCCCGGGCCTACCGCAACAGCCCGGGGTAATCCGGACGGAGAAAATTATGAAGCAGCACCATGCCCACCCCGGTCATGATCGATTCTGGATGAAACTGTACCCCTTCCACCGGCAGTTCCCGGTGGCGAATGCCCATCAACTCACCCTGGTCGGTAAAGGCGGTGGCCACAAGACAGTCGGGCAGGGTCTCTTTCTCCACCACCAGGGAATGATAGCGCATCCCGTCAAAGGGATTGTCCAGGCCGGTAAAGACGCCCCTGTTGTCATGGCTGACCGGGCTTGTCTTGCCGTGCATGACCCTCCCGGCCCGAACCACCTTGCCGCCGAAGGTCGCGCCAATGGACTGGTGCCCCAGGCAGACGCCCAGGACCGGAATCCGGGTACTGAAGTAGCGGATCGCCTCCATGGAAATACCCGCCTCATTGGGTGTGCAGGGACCTGGAGAAATCAGGAGCCGGTCCGGCTCCATGGCAGCGATTTCCGCCACCGTGATCCTGTCGTTACGGAAGACGTGGATCTCGGGCGGCTGCCACCCCTCTGCGCCCGGCGGACAGGTGGCCAGGGTCTGGACGATATTGAAGGTAAACGAGTCATAGTTGTCGATGATGACGAGCACGGCCTAAAACCCCTTTTCCGCAAGTTCAACGGCCCGGCGCAAACCCAGGGCCTTATTGATGGTTTCCTCATACTCCCTGTGCGGCACCGAGTCGGCCACGATGCCTGCCCCTGCCTGGATCCAGAGATCGTTGCCCTGCATGAAAAAGGTGCGGATGGTGATGCAGAAATCCATGTTGCCGGAAAAACCGAAATAACCGACCGCCCCGGCATAGGGGCCGCGCCGCTCCGGTTCCAGTTCGTCAATGATCTGCATGGCCCGGATCTTGGGCGCGCCGCTGACCGTGCCGGCCGGGAAACAGGCCGCCATGACGTCAAACTGGTCGCGTCCCTCGGCCAGGCGTCCATGCACGCCGGAAACAATATGCATGACATGGCTGTAGCGCTCCACCACCAGCAGGTCATCGACCTCGACCGAACCGCCCCGGGCAACCCGGCCCACGTCGTTGCGGCCCAGGTCCACCAGCATCAGATGCTCTGCCCGTTCCTTGGGGTCGGCCAGCAGCTCCTCCTCAAGGGCCCGGTCCTCCTCCGGGGTCGCGCCCCGCTTGCGGGTCCCCGCAATGGGCCGCAACTCGATGTCCCCGTCCTCCAACCGAACCAGGATCTCGGGCGAGGAACCGATCAGAACCACGTCGTTGAGCTTGAGAAAAAAGAGATAGGGGCTGGGATTAATATGGCGCAGGGAGCGGTAAAGAAAAAAGGGATCAAGACTGGTGCGGGTATGGAACCGCTGGGCCAGCACCACCTGGATGATGTCGCCGGCCAGGATATACTCCCGGGCCCGCTCCACCATGGCCTCAAAGTCGCTCTGCTCCATGTTGGCGGTGAACTCATGGTGTTCGCCGCCGGCAGAGGAGGCGGTGCATGCGGTGGGCAGCGGCCCGCGCAGTTGCTCAACGACCCTGTCGATCCGGAAACAGGCGTCTTCATAGAGAACGGTAAAATCTGCCTCTCCGTCAGTCATCACGTTGCAGACCACGGTCAGCTGCTGCTGCACCGCGTCGTGGATCAGGACCAGGCGCGGCACCATGAACGAGCTGTCCGGCAGATCAAGCCCCTGGTTGGCATCCGGGATGTCCTCCACAAAGCGGACCATGTCATAGCCCAGGAAGCCGACCGCGCCGCCGTAGAAACGGGGCAGGCCCGGCGCGGTGGAGGCGTTGAACGAGGCCAGCAGCTCCCGCAGCTCGGCAAAGGGATTGACCCCGGTTTTATCCAGGGGCACCTCGTCGCAACGGGTCAGGGTGACCGCGTCACCCCGGCTCTCAAAGGTCACCAGGGGATCAATGCCGATGAAAGAGTAACGGCCCCACTTCTCGCCACCCTCCATGCTCTCGAACAGGAAGGCGTGATTCCGGCCGGCACTGACCTTGGCGTAGATGGTCAGGGGCGTATCCAGGTCGGCGATGATGGTACGGTGGACCGGGACCAGGCCGGACTGGCCGGCCATCCTGCGAAACGTTTCCTGATCAGGAAAATTCATGGACTGTTGCCTGCTCTCATGCGAACGTGCAAGGGGCGCACCAGGGAAGTTACAAACAAAAAAAGGGCCATGGAAGCAACCCTCCCACAGCCCTGCAATCTACCAAAACAACAACGGGTAAGATACCTGATCACGGGGATTATAACCCTGCGTTTTCATTACCTCGGAATTGTACCCTGGCACAGGTGCCGCAGACTCGTGCAGGCGTTCCTGGCCGCTATAGCCGACTATGCAGGCAAAAGCGCCTGTGCGAAGATGCGGTGGTTGTGACGGGTTACCGGGTAAGGCAGCGGCATCCTCAGGCTTGAGCCTGCATGCGGTTGACCCTCCTGGTCAACCTGGATACCTTGCGGGACGCTGTCTTCTTGTGGATGGTGCCCTTGGAGGCGGTCTTGTGAATAACGGCGACCGCCTTCTGCAACGCTTCCCTGGCCTGCTCCCCGGAACCG